>JAYVFU010000022.1:0-5974 GCA_043772865.1 Methylophilaceae bacterium | reverse complement strand
TCTAACAGGTGTACCAGATTTTAACTATCTGGTACTTTAAAGCTAGAGGGTAATCAAAGTGGCTGAAGATAGCGATTTAGAAAGAACAGAACCAGCCTCCTTAAGACGCATTGAAAAAGCGCGTGAAGATGGTGATGTACCGCGCTCACGTGAGCTTGCCACTTGTATTGTATTACTAGCTTCTGGCTTAGCATTGTGGGTATTAGGGCAACACTTGAACGATGCGCTTAAAGTAAATTTGAGTGCTGGCTTAAGTTTTGATCATCAATCTGCTTTCGATGCTAGCTATTTGCTAAGTCGCATCAGTGCCTCAGTTGCCGACTTGTTGATGGCTTTTGCGCCGTTAGCGGCTGTTATTTTATTGGTTGGCGCTTTTTCACCCGCACTTATGGGTGGTTGGATTTTTTCTGCCAAGGCCCTACAACCTAAATTCAGCCGCTTAAATCCTATTCAAGGTATTGGTAATCTCTTTTCTAAAAATTCAATAGTTGAGCTGGTTAAATCGATAATAAAAGCGACGTTAGTAGGCGCTGTAGCTTATGTTGTTGTTAAAAAAGATCTAGAGCCTATTTTAAGTCTTTCTCAACTACCCATTCATGAAGGTATTCATCTTGTTAGTCTTTTGTTAATAAAAGGTTTTTTATCGATTGTTGCTGCCTTAGTGCTCATTGCAGCATTGGATGTACCCTACCAACTTAAGCATTATGCAGACAAGCTAAAAATGACGCGTGAAGAAGTGCGTCAAGAGGCTAAAGAGTCTGATGGTAACCCTGAAATGAAAGCCAAAATTCGCCAGCAACAACGCGAAATGGCAAAACGCCGCATGATGGCTGAAATACCAAAAGCAGATGTTGTCATTACCAACCCTACGCACTATGCAATCGCCATTAAATACAGCGGTAACGATATGCGCGCACCCATTGTGGTGGCAAAAGGCTCTGATGTATTAGCAATCAAAATTCGTGAAATCGCCGCTGAACATCAACTACCGTTGTTAGAATCACCAAAACTTGCCCGTGCTTTATATGCACATACCGAATTAGGTGATGAAATTCCAGAGGCTTTATATTTAGCAGTGGCTGAGGTATTAGCGTATGTGTTTCAGCTACGTGCTTACAAGCAAGGTGACGGCGCTTACCCTGAATTACAACGCAATGTGGTTGTGCCAGATGCGTTAGATCCACATTATATAGAAGCACAAAAAAGTCCAAAAAATGGCACTCAAATTAGCGAGACTATATCAGCATGAACGGCTTAGACATTAAAGCCATGTTTAATAAATTAGGCGGCAGCTCTGTGGCAGCACCGCTTATTATAGTGATGCTGTTGTCGATGATGGTATTGCCATTGCCCCCGATTATGCTAGATATCATGTTTAGCTTTAATATTGCGCTCTCTATTTTGGTACTGTTGATTGGGCTTAACACCGTTAAAGCACTAGATTTTTTAGCTTTTCCAACGGTGCTATTAATGACTACTATGTTGCGCTTATCGCTCAACGTAGCATCAACACGTTTAGTATTAACTGAAGGTCATAATGGCCCAGCAGCGGCAGGTAAAGTGATTGAAGCGTTTGGACACTTTTTAATTGGTGGCAATTACGCTGTAGGTATTGTGGTGTTTGTCATTTTAACTATCATCAACTTTACCGTAGTCACCAAAGGTGCTGGCCGTATTGCTGAGGTTGGCGCTCGTTTCACATTAGATGCGATGCCAGGCAAGCAAATGGCGATTGATGCTGATTTAAACGCAGGATTAATTGGAGAAGATGATGCACGCCGCCGCCGCACGGAAGTAAGCCAAGAAGCCGAATTTTATGGCGCGATGGATGGTGCGAGTAAATATGTACGTGGTGATGCAGTTGCAGGTATTTTAGTCATTATCATCAATATTATTGGCGGCTTAATTGTCGGCTTATTGCAGCATGATATGTCGTTTATGGATGCAGTTAAAAACTACACCATGTTGGCAATTGGTGATGGCTTAGTCGCGCAAATTCCGTCTATTATCATTTCAATTGCTGCGGGCGTGGTGGTTTCTCGCGTAGCTAATAATCAAGATATCGGTAATCAGTTAGTCAACCAATTGTTTTCTAACCCCAAAACTATTTATATCACAGCGGGTATTGTTGGCGGGATGGGTTTAATACCAGGTATGCCTAATTTAGCTTTTTTAACTTTAGGTTTAATATTAAGCGGCGGCGCTTATTATCTAGAGAAAAACCAAGCTATTAAAGAAGAAGCTCAAGATATAGCCGCTCCAGCTGCAATTCCAGAAGCTGAAGAAGCCAGCTGGAAAGATATTTTCCCTATAGATATTATTGGTCTTGAAGTCGGTTACAGGCTTATTCCGCTAGTAGATGCTGCACAAGATGGTGAACTATTAAAACGCATCAAAGGCTTACGTAAAAAATTCACCCAAGTAGTAGGTTTTTTATCACCCACTGTCCATATTAAAGATAACTTAGAGCTAAAAGCTTCTGGATATCGCATCACCCTTAAAGGCGTAGAAATCGCCAGTGGTGAATCCTACCATAATCAATTTTTAGCCATTAACCCTGGCATGGTATCAGGTAGTGTGCCTGGGCTAGAAACTACTGAACCCGCATTTGGCCTACCAGCTATTTGGATTAATGCCGATGTGAGAGATCAAGCACAAGCCATGGGTTACACAGTAGTAGATGCAAGCACTGTGATTGCCACCCATTTAAATCAAATTATTAATACGCACGCTTCTGAATTATTAGGTCGCGATGAAGTACAGCAATTACTTGATTTAATTGCTAAAGAATCACCAAAACTTATTGAAGAGCTTATCCCTAAATTAGTGAGCTTATCTGTTTTGCAAAAAGTGCTACAAAACTTATTGATAGAAGGTGTGAATATTCGCGATATGCGCACTATTTTAGAAACGCTAGCTGAACACGCACCTCGCACTCAAAACCCAGAAGACTTAACTTCCGCTATCCGCGTGCAATTGGGTAGATCTATCGTGCAGCAGTTGTTTCCCAATAGTAATGAGATTTCAGTGATTACTTTAGATAATCATCTGGAGCGTTTATTAGTGCAATCTATGCAATCTAACAACGGCGGTTCTGCTATAGAGCCAGGTTTAGCCGATACGCTTGCACGCGAGGCAGAATATGCCTCACGTCAGCAAGAACAGTTAGGCATAACGCCCGTATTATTAGTTTCTGCTTCACTCAGAACTTCATTATCAAAATTTTTACGCCGCGCAATACCGCAGTTACGCGTGTTATCACACGAAGAATTACCCGATTCAAAAACCATTAGAGTGACCAGCCTGATAGGAGGCACAGTATGAACGTAAGAAAATTTTTCGCAAAAACTTCGCGTGAAGCACTCAATATGGTGCGTAACGAACTAGGCGATAGTGCCATTATTTTATCCAATAAAGAAGTGGAAGGCGGTAGCCAGATTTTGGCTTCGCGTGAGGAAGATATGGATACGCTCATTAACGAAGCGCCTACGCCAGCATCTGAAGTGATGTTATCTAGCCAACGTCGTACGCCAAATAACTCTGCTTCAGGTAATAAAAAACTATTACCAGAACGACCAGATAGTTTTTTAAATATGGTACGCAATCAACAGCGAGATGAAGCCCCTAGTTTCGCTTCGCAATATGCTGAGAACGATTATGCTCATTATGAGCATGAGGCAGAACCCGCATTTAACCAACCAGGTTTTAGCCACAATCATCAACCGCAAAAAACCAATAGTCACCGCGAACAGAGTCTCGCAGACGGTCAGACTCAAAGTAGATATAGCTCAAAACATTATTTAGAAGATGAATATGCTTCTGATACAAACACAGCACAATTTGTACAACATCAGCAAAAACAGGTTAAGCCGCCATTTGGTCAAGACTTAAGACCAAAAACGCAAACTAGCCAAGTTGTGTCAAAAAATAACACACCTAAAAATAATCCTGAAAAAACAATGAGCAGCGATGCCAATAACCAAGAAATGGCCAGTGTAATGAGCGAGATTCGTACCATGCGCAGTATGCTACAGAGCCAAATTGCAGAAATCTCTTGGGCAAATACGCAACGTCGCGAGCCGTTTAAAGCAAACTTGCTCAACAGAATGCTTACGGCTGGCTTTAGCCCATCATTATCACGTCAAATTACAGAAAAGCTCCCTAAATTTAGTAAGTTTGAACAAGCTGCAAAATGGGCTGATGCCATACTTTGTAACAATATGCGCACCATAGAAAATGAAGAAAATTTATTAGATAAAGGTGGCGTATTTGCCATTATTGGCCCAACGGGTGTAGGTAAAACTACGACTACCGCCAAGCTTGCAGCACGTTTTGTCATGAAGCATGGAGCCAATAAACTAGGCTTAATTACTACGGATAGCTACCGTATTGCCGGGCATGAGCAATTGCGCATTTACGGCAAAATTTTAGGGGTGATGGTGCACACCGTTAAAGATCAGGCAGATTTAGAAATTGCACTTAATGAGTTGCGTCATAAACACACCATTTTGATTGATACCGTAGGCGTAAGCCAACGCGACCGTATGGTGACCGAACAAATTGCGTTGTTATCTAGCAATAACTTTCATATCAAAAAATTATTGTGCCTTAACAGCACTAACACTAATGAAACACTCACCGATGTGATTCGCGCTTACCGTGGACGTGGCATAGATGGCTGCATTTTAACCAAGTTAGATGAAGCCGCCACTATAGGCAGCGCATTGGATGTGATTATTAGAGAAAAATTACGTTTATATTTTGTAGCCAATGGCCAACGCGTACCAGAGGATTTACTGGCACCAAATAAGCAGTATTTAATACACAGAGCCTTTAAATTAGGTGCTGCCAATAGTCAGTTGTTTCAACATAGACCAGAAGATCTAGCCATTATTATGGCCAATAGTATCAGTATGGAAGAGCAAGGCATGTCGAGCAATTTAGATACTATGGAGTTTAATCATGCCTAACTTCTCAAACGCTGATTTTTCAAACAGTAGCTTTTCAAATGACCAAGCGGCTGGTTTGCGCCGTTTAATGGTGAGCCCACAACCGCGTGTTTTATCGATTATTTCTGCGGCAAAAACTCAGCCCGCAAGGTTGATGAGCAATCTAGCCGCAAGCTTATGTTGCGATGGAAGCGATGTTCTGATTGTACAAAACAGCCCTTTTCCTTCTCACATTAAATTAAAAGCACCGCTTATTGATTTTATTTATAACCCGATGAATGTTCAACACATAAATATTCAACAAATGGTCACACAAATGGTCACACAAATGGATGAAGGTTATTACATAGCCTCGCTATTACGCCATCAACAAGAAAACGCACTGGATTTTGAAAGAGGCAGCTTGTTAGATGCGTTATTTCGCAAATTGGCCATGCAATATCAATTTGTGCTGGTAGAAACCAAACTTAATCGCCAACAACAATTGCCAATTAAAACCTTGAATCTTGGTCAAATTGTTATTCACCTCACCAGCCAGGCAGAAGATATTAAACAAGCTTATCAATTGATTAAGCAAATCTCTACACAGCACATTCATGCTGATGTTGACTCCCAACCATTTGGTATTTTAGTGACAGATACTAGCGATGAAAAAGCCAAAATTGTGTTTAAAAATATCGCCCAAGTGGCGAAACGCTATTTGAAGCTGGAGCTAGAATTTATCGGCGTTGTACCAGCCGATGATGCATTGATTAAAGCCGCAAAACTTGGCAGCAGTGTTATTAATGCGTTTCCGCACACGCTAGCGTCAGCCGCATTTAAGGCCATTGCAAAACGCTTAGATTACAGAGTAGATATTAGTAGCAACGCTCTTTATTCACCCAATAACGCAACAGATTATGCACGTAATGATAACAACCGTTTATTAAGCGGCTCTGGTATTTTTGAAGGAGCAATGTGATGTATAACGCCACTGGGCAATGCCTAGACGAAACTAAAATGCTGCAACAACACGGCACGCTAGT
>JAYVFU010000021.1:0-19086 GCA_043772865.1 Methylophilaceae bacterium | reverse complement strand
TGTAACCATCGTTAGCGGCCTGAGCTAACATATTGGTATCTGCTACCAAAGATTTAAGGTTGCTACGTACTAGTTCGATAGAGTCATTAATAAATTTCTTTTTGCCAGGTAATGTATCTAATGCAATGTCAAAATCGCCAGCACCAAAACCTTGTACAACCGCTATGGCTTTTTTGTTCATCGCGATGTGACCATCTACCATGCCGTTAACACCTTCAGCCATCGCTTTGTAAGCCCCTTTATATTTGGCTTGATCCATTTTGACATCTGTATCACCCGCATCATGTTCATGGCTCATGTGGTTCATATCAGTAATAAATGATTTAATATTGTGGCGTACTTGTTCAATCGTACTGTTAATCTCAGCTTTTTTACCTGAGAATTTTTCTAACGGCGCATCAAAATCTCCCTCGCCAAATGCCTTAATAACATTCATTACTTTGTTACTTAATTCAATATGTCCACCCACCATGCTATTTACACCGCTAGCCATTTCTGCATAAGTGCCTTGATATTTAGAAACATTCATCGTGACATCAGTCGCACCCACATCATGTTGCTGGCTCATGTGGTTCATATCTTCTACAAATGTTTTTATGTTGTGACGCACTTGTTCAATAGTAGTATTGATGGCGGCTTGTTTGCCTGGGAACTGCTCAAGTGTGATATCAAAATTACCTTCACCAAAAGCTTTAACCACAGCAATAGCTTTGGTATTAAGCGCAATATGACCTGCTACCATCTTGTTTACGCCAGTGACCATATCGGCATAAGCGCCTTTAAATGCATTAGCATCAACCGTAACTTCTATATCACCTGCTTTATGTTGGATGGTGACATAAGCTAAAGATTGAATAATGCCATCTAGCGTTTTTTGTAAAGTTTTAATTGAATAAGCAATACTAGATTTGTCATTTTGCGCAACTGTCATTTTATTAGAAATATTGCCGGCAGCAAGCTCACTTGCAATGCTTGCTAATGTATCTGGCTCCCCACCAAGCTGGCGTAAAAGGTTACGTGTGATGTAAAGCCCAAGTAGGATCACTGTCGCTAAAATAGCAAAACCAATAAACAACGCTGTGTACATGGCATTATTTTTAACAACATTAGCTTCTTTAGCAGCTTCATATCCAAACCCTGCATTAAGCGAGCTGTGTTTACTAAAAAAGTCTTGTACATTCTCTGTCAAATAAATATGTGATAACAAAATGTCACGGGCTTCATTTTTCTTATTGGCTAATGAGCGTGTTAAAACATCGCCAGCCATAACATCATATTCAGCCAAGGCTGTTCTTACTTTTTTGAGTAATGCTGCGTCTTCATCATTATAAATGTCATCTTTTTCATATTTTTTTAATGAGTCGTCTAGTGATTTATGCGTCTCGGCAATTTTAATCTCGATGACAGACATTTTTGCATTATCAGTATTGGTCATATGTTGCCAAATGAGACTATTTAGCGCTTCAAATTTTGCCAAAGCTTCACTTAACAATTCCATACTGGGAACCAAATTAACATTGGTCAAGTTAGTAATGTCATACACTCGTTTGGTTTGATATATGCCAATTCCTATTAGAGAAGTAATGCCTAGCACCATAATTAGCATCAATAAATACATACGTTTTGCGACTGTCATTTTTTAAATCTCCATTACTAAATAGCAAACTCACATTTCAATTACTCAAAATACATGCTTGATTGATATATGTTTGTGTTGACAGGTTTCAAAACCCCATTCACATACAAACCATTTAATTCATCATGCGCTTATTAAGATTACGACACCTATTGCAAAACCTTTACGTTTTTCAAGATTTTATTTTGCTACTTATGGCAACTATATAAAATGGAGAGTAGGGCAATGAAAATAGCTTAATTTCAAAACTAAAAAAGTTGATTTAATTAAAAAAAAGCAAAAAAATGGCCTACTAATGTTTAAATTAGTAGGCCATAGGGGGTGATTCTATCGTTAGCTAGAAAAAAAGTTATTAGCTCGTTTAATACATTACAAAACAATCAAAAAGACTAAAGGGCTTGGTTTATTATATTATTTGGTTTAAATAAGTGATTATTTCTCTGCCACTTTCTTACCTTTAATATCAGATTCACTTGTTTCAGCTTTGCGTTTAGCCGTCACTTCAGCCACAGTATCACCTTTCATATGCGCTGACGTCGCTTCTGGGCTACCTTCAACATAGCAAAAACGGCCCATCATCGATACTTTGCAAATTTCTGTTGCATATACATTCATGGTTGAAAAAGCTAAAACCGCAACGGTTAATAAAACATTTGTAAAATTAGTCATGGTGATGCTCCATTAAATTAAGATTATTAAAGAGTAATTAATTAAAAAACTGAATGATTTAATTTTTAGGCATTATCTTTTAGATACAATTAGCCAAACTATCAAAAGTGTTTTAATTGCCCCCTTAAAATTGAACGGTTATTTTTATATTTTCTTTAGGCTAGTTACACATTATTTACAAATTAATTTAATGTGAAGCTAGTCGTTTTAAATTTGAGCAGGTAGTTGAAAAGACGTGATCTGCCAGAACAATAGATTTAGCCAGTTAATTTAACAAGATAAATTTAAGCAAATAAATAATGCGGCTGCAAAGCCATCACGTTAGCGTTAAGAAGTCCCTCAAACTCCGCAGATGGAACAGGTTTTGAATAAAAATAACCTTGCCCATAATTACAACCCGCAGCTGTTAATAAATCTCTTTGCTCTGCGGTTTCTATACCTTCGGCAATGACTTTAATACCTAATTTGTGTGCCATAACAATAATTGCCTCACACAAAGCCATATCGTCAGAGTTAGGTTGTAAATTACGAGTAAATGATTGATCAATCTTAATATAATCAATATCGAATTTTTTTAGATAAGATAAAGAGGAATAACCAGTGCCAAAGTCATCAAGCGAAACCTGCATACCCGCATCTCTAAAAGCGAGTAATTTTTCGCTAACTAAAGGGTCTGCATCTAACAAAAGGCCCTCGGTTATTTCTACCACAATACTATCGCCTGCAAGACCAAGTTCTTTTAAGTAATTAAACCAATCAGTATGCATAATGATTTTGCTTTGAAACTGCACTGGAGATTTATTAACACTCACCTGAAAGTTGGGATGAATAAATTTATGCCAGTACGCTACCTGGCGAGCTGCTTCGCGGAACACCCAATCCCCAATTTCCACAATCATGCCAGTTTCTTCTGCAATAGGAATAAAATCCGCTGGGCTTATCATGCCGCGCGTTGGGTGCGGCCAGCGAATAAGCGCTTCGGCTTTGTGAATGCCGCCAGTTGCTAAATCTACAATGGGTTGATAAAACAGCTTAAATTGTTTATTTGTCAGTGCATCGCGCATGTCTTTAGTGATCTGTCTACGTTTTTGTGCAGACTCTTGAATGGATTTTGTAAAATAACTAAACCTATTTCGTCCGTTGTTTTTTGCTAAATACATGGCTTGATCTGCATTATTTAATAGCACATCAATTTCAGTAGCATCTTCAGGGTAAAGCGTAACTCCAATACTGGCTGAAATATTAACAATATCTATACCTAAGTTGAAAGGTGTAGATACTGCTTGCAAAACGCTATGCATAATTTGATCAACAATTTCATTGCTAGCTAGTTCACCAATAATAATAATGAATTCATCCCCACCTAACCTCGAGACTGTATCGGATTTACGCACACACGCAGTTAAACGTTCTGCAACTTCTTTAAGTAAAATATCGCCGTAATTGTGACCCAAAGTATCGTTAATTTCTTTAAAGTGGTCTAAATCTATAAAGGCGACTGCAACAAGTAATTCGGAGCGGCTAGCCTTTTTCATTTCTTGGCCTAAACGATCATGAAACATATGGCGGTTTGGTAAGCCAGTAAGGCCATCATAGTTAGCTTGTTGCCAAATAACCTCTTCTGCTTTTTTCTTTTCAGAGATATCGGTAAGCACCGACACGTAGCCAGAAATATTATTTAAACTATCTTTGATCGGGCTGATTTGGACCAACACAGGTAGCAAAGCACCGCTTCTGGTTTGGCGGTAACACTCCTGCTTAAAAACACCCTCATTGGTAGCCACTAAAAATTCTTGTTCTCGGTTTTGCTCATCATATTGTTGTGGTTTAACTTGCAATGAGAAAGTGATGCCAATAACTTCTTCTAAAGTGTAGCCAAACAAGGCAGTAAATGCAGGGTTTACATACTGGCAGCGCAGCTCTGCATCGCGCAATATAATAGGTTGCTGTGCTTGTGCTAAGGCTTCGCTGCTTATATGTAATAAGTTATCACGCATTTGAATTTGTGAAAGCATTTGGTTAAACTCATCAGTTAGCTGACCCAACTCATCGTTTGAAATTTTTGGTACACGTATTGAGTATTCCTTATGTTCTATTATTTCACGGGTTGTTTTAACCAAGCTATTGATAGGTTGCAAAATATATTTACTTAAACGGCGCAACACAAAATAACTCATTACTAATGAAATAACAAAAACCACCACGTTAATCATCAATTTTAACAACATCTCAATCCACAAGTGACTTAAGCTAGCTGTAACGCGTAAAGTTCCTATTTTTTCTTCGTTTGCGATGATGTCGCGCTCTACAAAAAGGTTTAAGGCTTGGTTTAAAATATTTTTAATACTGGAATTTCTAATATAAGTTGTTGGAATTTCACCATGTTTTGTGTATGAAACAACCACATGGTGATTCATGTTTAATATATCTGCATAAAAAATATCTTTATTTGACTGTAGTGCACCTAAGGTATTAACTGCCTCTTTTCTATCACCAAAAATAATGGCAGATGCAATGTTTCTTGCAACCACATCAGACAATATAATGAGTTGATTTTTTGTTGTATTGCGTGATGTTATAACATCATTAATTGACGAAACTAGCAAGGCAACAAATAATGCCGCACCAGCTGTCAATGTCGATATCACCATGAGTTTGCTGCGGATGGATGTATTATTGCTCAATGTCCACATTAGATAATATTTCCAGTTAATGCCTGATCTTTACGATTTCGTTTTGATTGATACGCTAACTTTGTAAAGCCTATAAATTGAATGTCATTTGAGGTATCAATTCCCGCTATAACATCTAAGTAGCTTTTTAGTGACGTAATTAAAGCAACTTGAGTTTCTTCATAACTGGCGTTAGTCTGATTATCTTCATCAAAATACACGGGTATATTTAACAGTTTATCTAAAGGTAGTTCTACCATCACAGCTACTTGTTTATCTGAAAGTTGATTAGGCTGTGGCTTTGGTTGAGTCTTATGCTCAGTTTTAGGTACCACTTCAATTAGTACATATTGATTATTTTGTTGATTGAAATGCAGCAAGCCAACAATCACCAAGGCAATGACAGGTAAAAACAAACCTAAAATCCATAACTCTTCTAAGCATGCATTTTTCAGGTTAATTAGCCGACGATATATATTGCGCCAAAGCGTGTTCATTTTAAACCTCTCACGCTTTTTGCTAATTTGAGTAACTGCGCACTCATACGGATGCCTACGGCGTTCGCTGGCTTTAAATTGACTTCAAACCCAACACGGTTGCCATCACGTATTAAGCCAATCATGCCACCTTTTAAAATAAAATCTGGACTATCGCTGATTGTTACTATGGGCAATGCTGCAATTTCTGTTAACAATGCCTCCGCATGTACATTGTTATCTTTTATTACAAACAGCATGTGGCAGTCTTTTAAATTGGCTGGTTTTACATTACGTGTGAGCGCAAGTGGTTTATTACCCACCATTTTGCCTACTAGTACATCTAAGCTATCTTTACGTTTATCTTCACCAATCACACATAGGTGATAACTGTTCGATTCAAGAGCATTTGCTGGCCATTCTATATATTTAGAAAAATTGTAAATAAAGCCTGCTTTAACTGCAGACTCTGTAGTGGCTGCTGCGGCAAAGTTTGGCATAGTTAATAAGCAAATAGTGGTTAACAGCCAACTGCCTGTTAGCTTTAAACTCCAATCAGAAAAGTTGATTTTTGCCATCTTAATCTTCAAAACTTATACTTGGCGGTAACAAATAATTCACGTGGCACTTCAGTGGGTGCAGATAGAAAATCACTACTAAATTCAGTGTGATGATCATGTAATAAATTACGACCCACAACTGCAAGTTCTAAATGAGGATTGAAATTCCATGCGATACGTGCATCTAATGCAGTGTAAGCATCAACTTTAGGCGTTGTATCAATTTTGCTAATATGGCGTAAGTTAATATCCAAATTAATGTTGGTACTTAATTGATGTTGTGACCAAAGCATGGTTTGGTAAGATGGGTAACTATTCTTAAATTCATTAATGGTACCTGCTGGGGCATTGGCTGATAAGCTAAAATGGCTTTGAAAATAGGAATAACTGCCGCGAAACTTCCAACTGTTCATCACTTGCCAATCAATACTTATTTCACCTCCATAAGTATTAATGTTGCTG
Source organism: Methylophilaceae bacterium (assembly GCA_043772865.1). Taxonomy (GTDB): domain Bacteria; phylum Pseudomonadota; class Gammaproteobacteria; order Burkholderiales; family Methylophilaceae; genus JACMMS01. Next base: position 12,611 of record JAYVFU010000021.1, on the reverse strand, counting down.
AAGTTTGTACTATAAGCATTTTGTAAAATATAACCTGCTGCGATGTGAGAAAAATCGGGAACGTCTGGCGAAACAGATGCACCATCTTTGTAATCATAATAGTAAATGGTTGCATCTGCTGTAAGTTGCGGTTTAATAACACCTCGCCAACCTAACTCATAAGCAGTCAAATTTTCTGATTTAACATGATTTCTCTCTACCATTGTCACTAATATCGGTGGGTTAGCGGCTGTTATAGCGCCATTAACAACTGGCGTGATACTAAATATTTTAAACAAACCATTATCTTGTACCCAAGTGGGTGTGCGCACAGCACGTGAAATAGATGTCCATATTGATTGATGATCATTAGGGGTCCATATCAAGCGCGCGTTAGGCTCAAACTCAACTCCTGTGGAAGGATTGTGTTCTGCACGTGTACCTAAAGTTAACTTTAATCTGCTGGGTATTAAGGTAATGTCGTCTTGTATAAAAAAATTAAATAAATTATCCACACGATTTGGATTAGAGAGTGGAAATTTTACGCCATTAGTGGCCTCCAGCATATTGCGGCGGTAACCTAAACCCCAAACTACCCGCTGATCACTTGTTAGCAACAGGTTATGCTGAAAATCAATATCAAATGTATTAACAGTAATGGCAGAATTGAATAAATCGGAATCTCGTTTATGGTTATCCCAATAAACTTTTAATGTTGTATTTGAGTTTTTTGACTGCACTTGTTCCCATTGACCATTTAGGTTATAACCTATAAATTCTTGTCGAGTAGAAAAAGATTCTGAATAGGATGATACTAATTTTGGATTTAAGGTGTTAGAAAAGGTCGGAGATGTTGTCGCAGCACCGCTGCTATCACCATTAAACACATCACCTTTTAAAGTGAACATATTGTTGCTATTAATTTGCTTATCGTAACGAAACCCTATTTTATTTAATAAGTCTGTTTCGTTAATATTTATATTTGATAAAGGCTCATTTTGGCTTTTGTAACGAGAGATACGTCCATAAACATTAATAAAAGTATCTTCATCAATCTTTGCGCCGTAACGAAGACCAGCCCCACTGCGCTCACTGCCAATATGCGCACTCGCTAGACTACCTAGCGTATGTTTTGCATTTTTAGTGATAATGTTAATAACACCGTTCACGGCATTGGCACCCCATAGGCTAGCATTTGGTCCGCGTATTACTTCAATACGCTCAATATCTTCTATCATGACATCCTGTTGATCCCACCAAACGCCAGAAAAGAGGGGTGTATATATACTTCTACCATCTATTAATACCAATAGCTTGTTTGAAAATTCACCATTAAATCCACGTGCAGAAATTGCCCATTTATTAGTATCTATTCTTGCTACATTTAAGCCAGGCACAACGCGTAATGCTTCTGGGATAGTGGTAGCCCCTGTTCGTATAATATCATCACTACTAAGTACAAAAATGGCCCCAGGGGTATCCGATAATCGAGTAGCGGTTTTCATGATTGAGGTGATCTCAACATTCATGAGTTGCTCTAATGTTAGTTCAGTTGGTGTTAGATCACCTTGCGCTACATCAGCGGTGGATTTTGAAAAGGGCTGTGGTAAACCTGATTGATTAACTGTGTTATTTTCTAAAGCAAAACTAGTGGATGAGTTTGCAATCAACATGACAGCTAGCCATAACGACTTACGCATTAATTGCAAGTTTAGCGATAACTTTGTTGAAGGAAATGTCATTTGTAATCTCAATTTATATCAATAATATTGAACAAGGTCTTATGTTTTAAAGCGCCTAACGCTTAGGCTTTACCATTATTATGATTAACGGCTTAATAGGCTTTGTTCTTTAGTAACAAAGTGATGTATCCCAGAATAACTATCTAGCAAAAAATTTAGGCTTAGGCATCACATCCATAAAAAAAACCGATACATGTGTATCGGCTTTTTTTGTAGTTACTTTAATTAAAATGATTGTACAAAGTAGATTAATCTTCTTAAACCCTACATTCCATCAATTGCCCCAGTGATACGTTTACATATGACGGAATCTAATAACTTTATATATATTAAAATTCGCTCTATACAAAGCTTTTAGCTAAGTTATAGCTGTATTACTGACGCGAGCTATTTAAAACTCTTCCCAGCTTTCATTATCTGTTCCAGTTTTGGCCATCGCAGGTTGTGCTCTAGCCATAGTTTTTGATACTGGGCGAGTTGCAGGTCTGGTTGTTGATCTGTGCGCTGATTTGGGCGTAGGGCGAGATTGTCCTATAGTACTCACTACACGGCTAGCGGGTTTACTGCTATGTGATGAATTTGAGCTTTTCAATTTAAATTTGCCAACAGTATCCATTAAGCTCACCGCTTGTTCTACTAGTGATTCTGCGGCAGCGGCGGCTTGTTCTACCAATGCGGCATTTTGCTGGGTGGCTTCATCCATGCTGGTAATGGCATTGTTAACTTGGCTTATGCCCGAGCTTTGTTCACTAGATGCATCTGATATTTCACCCATAATGTCAGTGACGCGCTGTACAGATGACACAATTTCTTCCATAGTTTTACCAGCGTCTTCTACTAACTTGGTGCCTATTTGCACTTTGCTTACAGAGGCAGAAATGAGTTGTTTAATTTCTTTAGCTGCCGCGGCTGAACGTTGGGCTAGGTTACGCACCTCACCTGCTACCACCGCAAAACCACGACCTTGTTCACCTGCACGGGCAGCTTCTACCGCGGCATTTAACGCTAAAATGTTGGTTTGAAAAGCAATACCATCAATCACGGAAATAATATCTTCAATTTTGCGTGAACTGCTATTAATATCAGCCATGGTAACTACTACCTGACTAACTACTGCGCCGCCTTTTACAGCAACGCCAGATGCCGCTGCCGCTAGTTGATTAGCTTGTTTTGCATTTTCCGCATTTTGTTTAACAGTAGAAGATAATTCTTCCATGCTAGATGCGGTTTCTTCTAGGCTGCTGGCTTGTTGTTCGGTACGGCTAGAAAGATCATTATTACCTGTAGCAATTTCACTAGCAGCCGTATTGATGGTTTCAACGGCTTCATGCACTTGTAAAATAACTTCACTCATTTTATCTACGATGGCATTAATACCGTCGCACAAGCTAGCAATTGCACCTGTTTTTCCAGATATGGGTACACGAATACTTAAATCACCTTCTTTTACTGCTTCAATCACTGCTTGGCTTTCAGCAACTGCATTTTCCATTGCTACTGTTGCATTTTGTTGTTGGGTGATATCTGTAGCAAATTTTACGACTTTTGTGATTTTGCCATCTTGGTCAAAAATTGGGTTATAACTGGCTTGCAACCAGATTTCCTTATTACCTTTACCTAATCGGTGATACAAACCCGAATCAAATTCACCACGTCCGAGCTTTTCCCAAAACGCTTTATATTCAGCACTATTTTTATAAGCTGAACTAACTAGTGCGCTATGGTGCTGGCCTTTTAACTCTTGCAGGGTATAACCTACCATATTGCAGAAACAATCATTGGCAAAGATTACTTCACCTTTGGGCGTAAATTCCACTACACCATTACTACGAGAAATTGCTTCTAAACGCATATTAAATTCAACTTGGCGTAGTTTGCTTTCATTGATGTTAGTTTGGATAGAAACATATTTGGTGATGTTGCCCAAGCTATCAAACACAGGGTTAACCGCTAACGAAATCCAATAACTTTCCCCTTTTTTAGAGTAATTTAAAATCTCATCATAAAATGGTTTTTTATTTTGAAGATTTAAACCTAAACTTTTAATAGTTTCTGGGTTAGTGTGCTTGCCCTGCAAAATATCCCCAGGTTTTTTGCCTTTAACTTCTTCAAACGTATAGCCGGTAAGCTTGGTGAAACCAGGGTTTACATACTCAATTAAACCTTTACCATCAGTAATAACCACTGAGTTATCAGTTTCATTAGCGACTAACGCTAACACTTTAGATGTCTCTTCTAATTTAACTTGTTCAGTAATGTCGGAAGCAAACTTAACGATTTTATAAGGCTTACCATCGGCATTTAAAATCGGATTGTAAGAGGCCTCTAGCCAAATTTTCTTGCCGCCTTTACCCACACGTTCAAACCGTCCAGATATAAACTCCCCCTTATTCAACTTTGCCCAAAAATCTTTATATTCTTGGCTAATACGGTACTCTGGCGTGACAAAGGTGCTGTGATTTTGACCCACAGCTTCAGCTAACGTATATCCTAATACTGCCAGAAAGTTGTCATTGGCAGTGATTACTTTTGCATCCAGACTTAGTTCAATGGTTCCTTGTGAACGTTTAATGGCAGCTATTTGGCCATCATATTCTATGGATTTATATTTTTGTGCAGTAATATTAGTAGCGTATTTAACTATTTTTAATACTTTACCTTTAGTATCAAAAATTGGGTTATAAGAGGCTTCTAGCCATATTTCTTTACCGCCTTTTGCTATGCGCTTGTACTGACCTTGGTCGAAATCACCGCGCGCTAATTTTGCCCAAAACTCTTTATATTCTGCAGTAGCAGCAAAAGCGGGCTCTGCAAACATGCGGTGGTGTTGGCCTACCACTTCTTGCTCTGCATAACCCACAGTATTTAAAAAATTAACATTGGCTTTAAGGATAATCCCTTCGGGCGTAAATTCAATGACTCCCTGTGATTTGTTGATAGCATCATATTGACCTCGCAAGCTATTAATCTCATCTAACAATTTTTTTGTTTGAGGTATTCGATTAGCGATTGAATTAATGAGTTTTGAAAACATGATGCTTCTCCATTTTTTATTGATTGTTTATGTTTTAAAGTCGTATGCAGTTAAACCGCATCTATTAATTCCATCTCTTGACTATTCATCAACTGTTCAATATCCACCAAGATGAACATCTTTTGATCTACGGTGGCTAGACCAGTAATATATTTAATATCTATACTTGATACAATTTCTGGCACGTTGCGTATTTGATTGGATTGCAAGTTCATTACATCTGAAACACCGTCTACTACCATGCCAACTACCCGACCGCCTAAATTCAAAATAATCACAACGGTTAGTTCGTTATATGTCACTTTGCCTAAGTGAAATTTAATGCGTAAATCTACAATTGGCACAATTAAACCGCGCAGATTCACAACCCCTTTGATAAAATCTGGCGTGTTAGCTATTTTTGTAACTGCATCGTAACCACGAATTTCTTGTACTTTTAAAATTTCAATACCATAAGATTCTTCACCTAATACAAAGGTTAAATATTCATTGGCACTTTGGTCTGTAGCGGGTTCTTGATGGTTGTACTCAGTTGCTGAACTCATTGCATTGCTCCTTCGGTATTAACTTGCCCCATTTTAATAATGGCAGGTACATCAATAATAAGAGCAACTGAACCGTCGCCCATAATGGTGGCGCCTGATACACCGTTTACTTTTTTAAAGTTAGTTTCTAAGCTTTTAATGACTACTTGTTGCTGTCCTACTAAACCATCGACAAACAACGCGGCTTTTTTACCTTCTGCCTCTAAAATCACTAATACACCTTCTGTTGGGTGGGTGATTTCTGTATCTTGATTAAATAAGGCATATAACGGAATAATTGGCAGGTATTCACCTCTTACGCTTACCATTAAACCTTTGCCAGTCACGGTTTTAATATCATTCATGGTGGGTTGCATCGTTTCTACAATCAGCCCAAGTGGAATCACATATAAACTATGGCCAAGTGAAACTGACATACCATCTAAAATGGCAAGGGTGAGCGGTAGGGCAATTGAAACCGTGGTACCGTAACCAAGTACAGATCTGATTTCTACCACACCGCCCATGGCAGCGATATTACGTTTAACTACATCCATGCCCACTCCGCGACCAGAAACATCCGTAACCACTTCAGCAGTTGAAAAGCCAGGTGCAAAAATGAGCTGAAACACTTCAGTATCTGTCATGCTTTCACTGACATTTAAGCCACTTGATTTGGCTTTTGCGAGTAGCTTGCCGCGGTTTAATCCTGCGCCATCATCGGTGACTTCAATGACGATACTTCCACCTTTGTGTGCTGCAGAAAGCGTTAAGCGACCCATTTCGTTTTTGCCAGATTTTTTGCGTTGCTCTGGTGTTTCAATCCCGTGGTCTACACTGTTGCGTACTAAGTGGGTAAGCGGGTCTACAATGCGCTCAATCAAGCCTTTATCTAACTCAGTTGTGGCACCATTCGTCACAAATTCGACTTTTTTATTCAACTTTGCAGCTAAATCGCGCACCATGCGTGGAAAGCGTGAAAACACAAAATCCATTGGCATCATGCGGATAGACATAACAGCTTCTTGTAAATCGCGCGTATTACGTGTGAGCTGACTCACACTATTTATTAAAGGCTCGTGATGTGCAGGGTCTAACGTACTAATACGTTGCTCTATCATGGCTTGTGTAATTACAAGTTCGCCGACTAAGTTAATCAGCTGATCTACTTTTTCAATGCCAACGCGTATAGAGGTAGTTTCACTGCTTGCATTGTTTGCTGCCGGTTCACGTTTTGCTGCAGGTTGTGTGGTGGCTAATTTTGCAGTTTCTGATTCTGCTTTAACTGCATCAGCTTGTTTGCCTGCTAAAGCTGTAGCTGCATTATCATCCCCAATTAGCTCTGCAGATTGTGCATCTGGGTGTGGTTTAAATGGTGCAAAAAAGCCATAGCCTTCTTCTACAGCCTCTTCGCCTTTTGCTGCAAATAAGCCGTAGCCAGCTTCACCTTCAACCTTTACAGCCTCTGTTTTTGGTTGAGCATCTTCATTAGACGTTGCAACAATTGGCTCTGTCACTATTGAGGCTGTTGCAGGTTGTGCGGTAGTGTCTACCAATGTAATCACTAAATCTTCTGGTTCAAGCACAAAAGAACAAATAGATAAAATTTCATCTTTATCTGATTCTGTATCAAGGTGTAAACAAGGCTTTTTGTCTGAAGCCTGTACTAACACAACAGTGCCTAAAAGTTCTAGCTCACTTTGCAGATTGGCTAAGTTTTTTTCGCTGACATTAATAAAGCTGATATTAAAACGTTTTAAACCATCTGCCACTGGTGCAATATTGACTGCTGGAGCGATAATTTCTGTAACTGGCTCCGCAATTACTACTGCCGCCGCGACTGGTGTTGCCGTAGCTGCCGTTTTTGGAGCAACATCGCCATTGTCTGATAACGATTTCAAGGTCATTTTCACATCGGCTATTTGGTCTAAGTTGACCTCTGAGCCAAGCCTGTGACCATCGACCATCATCTTGAGTGCATCTTTTGCTGTTAAAAATGCATCCACATGCTCAGCCGTTAGCTTCATTTCATTTTTACGGATTCTATCGAGCAGGTTTTCAAGCACATGCGTAATCTCTGTCATGTCCATAAAACCAAAAGTTGCAGCGCCCCCTTTAATAGAGTGCGCTGCACGGAAAATAGCATTTAAATCCTCAGAATCTGGATCTTCAATATTCAGATCCAATAACAAACGTTCAGCCTCTGCTAATAGCTCATCTGATTCATCAAAAAATACTTCGTAGAACTGACTCATATCGATGGTCATGATTATCCTCGCTCTTTATTGCTCGATTGAATGTTGCTTTTCATGTAAATCAATGTGTTTTCACACATGGCGTTAACCAATCACTTTTTGCACAACTTCTATTAAACGTTTTGGGTCAAACGGCTTTACCAGCCAGCCGTTAGCGCCAGCTGCTTTGCCTTTTGCTTTCATTTCATCACTCGATTCTGTGGTCAGCATCAAAATAGGCACTTTTTGATACGAACTTAATTCACGCAAATTTTTAATCAAGGTCAATCCGTCCATAATCGGCATGTTTTGATCGGTAAGTACTAAATCTACTGTTTTATTTTTAGCCTTGTTTAAGCCATCTTGACCATCTACTGCTTCAATCACTTGGTAGCCAGCAGCTTTTAAGCTAAAAACGACCATTTGTCTGAGTGAACCAGAATCATCAACCGCTAAAATCACTTTTTCCATTATTTATCTCACTTTTTTGTATCGGTAACATACGTTTTATTTTTTATCACTACGAAGCTTGGCCAAAACTCATTAAAACAACTCAATGTCTCCAGAACCCATATGCTTCTGATTTACTTGCTTTATCATCCCCGCTTGCAATGCACTACTACGTAAAGTTAAGCTTTCATTAACTTTTTTAAGTAGTTGAGCGACTGCATCATGGTCATTTTCTGTTGGCTCACCTTCATGCTCACTAGATAAAGCAGACAACACATCCCGTAAACCATTGAGTCTTTTCATGGTTCTGGCTAATAATTGACTCGTTAAATCCTGAAACTGTAAACCCGTCACTACCGCGTTAATTTCTTGGTTAATTTGTTCTCTAAATTGTGCAAATACTTGCAAATGATGACTTGATATCGGTTGTTCTAACACCAGTTTTTCAAACTCACCATGTTGAGTTTGAATTGCATGATTAATTTGCATAAAGCTGGTGGTTAATCTTTCAATGGCTTCACCTAGCAAAAAGCTGGTTTGCATCAAATCTGCCTCCGCTTCAATCAAGTGGTTTGCACCATGCGTAGATACCCCGTCAAGTAAGCATTGAAACTCTGTTAGTGGTAAATTTTTTGTTTCCATATCACAGCATCCTGTCCTACCCCAAAATTGTTATTAACTTATTGTGTAATTGTTTACGGCAAACTATTGATTTTAATTAGGGTGTGATCCTAACTTGGTCGATGTCTCTGCTGGCACTTCATCATCTGAGTCAGTTAACGCGCTTAAATCCTCTGAAGATTTCACATTAAGCGCGGCATCACTCTTATATAGGTCTTCTTCAGCTTTTTTGTTCATCACAATAATACTAATGCGTCGATTGGTTGGATTAAGTGGATCAGCCTTATCAAACAATACTGCAGAAGATAAGCCCACTACGCGCACTAATTTACTTTCATCCATGCCACCTGCTACGAGTTCTCGCCTAGATGCGTTAGCTCTATCTGCAGATAATTCCCAGTTGCTATAAGCTTTTTCACCATTAGGGTAGGGCACCGCATCGGTATGTCCTGATAAGCTGATTTTATTTGGAACACCGTTGAGCATCTTTCCAATTTCATGCAAAATATCTTTGGCATAAGGTTGCATTTCGGCTTTAGACGATGCAAACATAGGTCGATTTTGTTCATCTACCACCTGTACACGCAAGCCTTCAGTTGTAATATCGAGCAATAGCTGGTTTTTGTATTGAGATAGCGTTTTGCTATCTTCAATAGACTTTGCAATTTTTTGCTGCAAACCTTTCAATTGTTCCATTTCCACTTTTTCTTGCATGGCTTTAGCAAATTTAAGATTTACTTTTTTACTTTTGCTAGGCTCATCTGTTTTTCTGACCTGACCATCTTTTTTAGTTAAATCTCTACCGCCACCTTTCATAATCACCACACTATTACCCGATGAAGCACCGCCTTGCATGGCGACTTTTAAAGGAGTTTTAAAGTATTCTGCAATGCCGTTCATATCGCCTTTAGTGGTAGAGCCCAATAACCACATCAATAAAAAGAACGCCATCATTGCCGTTACAAAGTCGGCATAAGCGATTTTCCATGCGCCACCATGATGGCCACCCGCTACTTTTTTAATGCGCTTAATGACAATGGTTTTATTATCTTCAGCCATATTCAGATCATTTCTTTACGTTGAGCAGGCAATTTCGTAATAAGCATGATTATTTTGCTTTGGCTTGTTTAACGTGCTCTTCTAATTCTAAGAAACCAGGTCGCTCAGTTGAATACAATACTTTTCTGCCAAACTCTACGGCGATGGCTGGGGCAAAACCATTGAGGCTGGCGAGTAATGTCACCTTAATACACTGAAACATTTTTGAAGATTCTTGGGTTTTTTGCTCTAGCAGACCGCTTAGTGGACCAACAAAGCCATAAGCCAACAAAATACCTAAAAAAGTACCCACAAGCGCATGGGCAATCAACATGCCCAATTCTGCTGGCGGTGCACCTACAGATTCCATGGTATGCACGACACCCATTACCGCAGCCACAATGCCGAAGGCAGGCAAACCATCGCCTATTTTTGCAATTACATGAGCCGGCACGTGCGCTTCTTCATGATGCGTTTCAATTTCGTTATCCATCAAGTTTTCAATTTGAAACGCATCCATATTGCCTGACACCATCAAGCGCAAATAATCACTGATAAATTCAATAGTATGGTGATCGTGTAATGTGTCTGGATAGCGACTAAAAATAGTACTTTCTTCGGGATTTTCTATGTCTTTTTCAACTGACATCATGCCCTCACGACGAATTTTTGTGAGTATTTCAAATAACAATGCCAGTAAATCCATATAACGCTTTTTGGTAAAGTTGCTACCTTTAAATAAAATAGGCACTGCTTTAAGCGTCGCTTTAATAGATTTGCCATTGTTGCCTACAAATAGCGCGCCAAATGCAGCACCCCCAATCATAAGCAATTCAAGTGGTTGAAACAGAGCAGCAAGATGACCACCCGCCATAGCGAAGCCACCAAATACAGAGCCACAAACAATGACATAACCAATAATAACTAACAATTTTTACCTGCCTATTCTTATGCTTTAATAGATTAATAGCTAACTTTGTTTAAGAATAGCAAGTGAGTTGAATGTCTAATCTGCTAAAAAGGAGGGTTTTATCAGCTTAGTTTTGATTGAATCGAATTTGAGTAAAACTGAAATAAGTTGAGGTTGGTTTGATGTGATTAAATGACTTTGATGCTGCTTAAAAGTGAATGGCAACTATGATCTACTGTTTTAATTAATAGACACAAAGTGCTAAAAAAAGATCAATGCATCATGTAAACATAGGTAATAGTAGCGTTTTTATGTGCTTTAAGCGTTTTATATGGCGCTACTAACGGAATTTTGAATTCATGGCTAATAAGCAGGGTACCTGGGCGCATTTCTTGAAAGGCTTTTTCCCATAACTGTGGCATGGCAACAGGCGATAAATAGGCAAATACAACATCGTATTCTTTTAAACTCATCTTTAAATAGTTTTTGTAGGTAAAGCGTGCTGTTGACCTTGTCAGCAAAGCGCGTAGCGAACTCACCAGCCAAGGTAGTGGTGCTATTTCAATGCCAACTAACTCACTTTCTGGCCTATGTTTAGCGACATTTAAAATCAGATCACCCAAGCCGCTGCCAATATCAATCATTTTAATAGGATGGTTTTTAGGAATGATTTTGACAACTAGTTTCCATAATGAAACTGAAGATGGGTAAAACGGTACTTGGCTTTGAAATGTATTCCAATAAATGAGCAATAAAGTCAAAAATCCTACTAAGTAAAAAGTAGTGGGTATATGCAATGATTGACTTGCCCAAAGGCATACAGGAAATAAAAAATTAATATAACGCCACCAAACAGCCATTTTGGTGGTTACAGAAAATGAGGTAGCAATCAATGCGCAGGCCAGTACATAAACTGGTAATGGGATAACGAACTCACCTAATTTTAAAGTGATTAAATAAACGGTTAAACAAATTCCAACAGCGCAAAGTTGTATAACTGCTGCAAGCTTTGCGGGTGTGGTAGGGTAAAATTTTTTAATCAGACCACTATTTGGCTTTGCTAATTTAACTGCTATTTGTATGGCTTGCATTTTTTAGCCTAACATTAATAATATTAATTACTCATGATGTATTAATTCTGAAAGCGCTTTTGATTTTTTAGTTTTGCCTGCACGTGACGGAATATGACAAATACTACATATATAGTCATGATTTAAATCATAAGAATCTACAACAAACTTACCAGAACAACATGTGCAGCTTTCTAGTTTTAGCATTTTGCTTTCTACAAAACGGACTAAAGTCCAAGCTCTTGTTAGCGAAAGTACCGGTTCTAAGTTATCGTCATCTTTGATTTGTTGTAAATAAAGTTGGTAGCCTTTTACTAAAGCATCAACACCATCTAACTCAGCATGATTGACTAAAAAATTATAAATATTAAAAAAGATAGAAGAGTGAATGTTAGGCTGCCATGTTAAAAACCAGTCTGTAGAGAAAGGTAGCATGCCTTTTGGTGGTGATTCATGTCTCAACTCTTTGTAAAGCTTAATCAAACGTTCGCGTGATAATGTCGTTTCAGTTTCAAGTAACTGTAATCTTGCACCCAAATTAATAAGCTCAATCGCTAGTTGAATTTGTTGTGATTCGTTAACAACGCTTTTGATTTTCATGATATTCACCCTATATACTTATTTAATATGTACTTATTTAATATTTGTTATTCGTTAACTTATTTGTTCAACTGGCTGACCTGCCATTAAGATGGCTGAATGCGCACTGGTAATCGCCCAGTTTTTTTTGTAGTCAGTTAACATGCCTAAAATTGCACTATCTTCAAAGCGGAAGCGTGCAAGCATCATATTCATGCTGCTTAATTTTAATGTTTGGGCAGTGCTTAAGTTTTCTAGTAAATCTGCAATTTCTTTGCTAATGCCAAGTCTAAATATTGCTGTAGCACGATCTACTCTCACCATTTGCTGAGCTAACATTAAATAACTCAAATTAGCATCACGTATTTCTGACATTATTTCTGCTTCAGTCATTTTTAATCTCCTAAACGATATTTGTTATTAGGTGAAT
>JAYVFU010000020.1:0-19090 GCA_043772865.1 Methylophilaceae bacterium | reverse complement strand
GATGCCGCACCTAATCGCTTTTATGCCTATGGTGTGGTGGCAAGGTTGGCTTTGCTGGCTGCTGCGATTGAGTTACAGGAACAAGATCCTAATAGGGTATAAATATTGTTTATGAAATATTGTCAGGACTGAATTCCACTCTTGTTTTACACAAAAATCGCCCAGTCCGTCATTCCCGCGAAGGCGGGAATCTAGGCAAGTCAGACACTTAACTGGATTCCCGCCTTCGTGGGAATGACGAAATTACTAATATTTAGATTAAATCAGTACTCTCGCCAAAAACTTAATATGAAAATTCTATTAATACTAGACCCCCTTACCAGCCTAAAAAGCTATAAAGACACCAGTATCGCTATCATGCGTGAAATGGCAGCACGTGGTCACACATTGTTTATTTGTGAGCAACACGACTTATTTTTACGCAACGAAATTGCCTGCGTGATGGCAAAAAACTTTACGTTTACTAACAGCCAGCCTAGTGAAACATGGTTTACTTTAGGCGATTTATGTGAATTTAAACCTAAAGACTTTGATGCTGTTTTAATGCGCAAAGACCCGCCGTTTGATAACGAATATCTTTACAGCACCTATTTATTAGAAACAGCTGCAAACCAAGGTGCACGCGTATTAAACAACCCTGCTAGCATTCGCGATTGGAATGAAAAGCTAGCAGTCACCCATTTTCCAGAATTTACGCCTGAGTTTTTAGTTACGGCTAATCCAGAGTTAATCCGCGCGTTTTTAGCCGAATATGACGATATTATTGTAAAACCGCTTGATGGCATGGGCGGCAGCGGTATTTACCGCTTATCCAAAAATGATCCTAATATTGGCGTTATTTTAGAAACCAGCACAAAATTTGGCACACAAACCATCATGGCACAACGCTATTTATCTGCTATTTTGCAGGGGGATAAACGCATAATTGTCATTAATGGCGAGCCTCTAGCCTACGCTTTAGCGCGTATTCCAAAAACAGGGGAAACCCGTGGTAACTTAGCCGCTGGCGGCACGGGCGTGGTACAAAAATTGACGGCTCGTGATTTGAAAATTGCGACCTCCGTAGGCAAAATACTGAAAGAAAAAGGCTTATTTTTAGTGGGCTTAGATGTGATTGGTGATTACCTCACAGAAATCAATGTCACTAGCCCAACAGGCATGGTAGAAATCGCTACACAAACGGCAAATTTAGCAGAACCTTGTAACCCAGCCGCCATTTTTGTTGATGCACTGACTCAACACATTAACAATCGCATAAATTAATCTGTCACCTAGCACTTATGACTAACTATTTGCGTTTTTTAGTGATTTTTAGTTTAAGTATTATCGTGTGTTGTTTGAATAGTTGCGGGCGTGAACAGTTATTTCAATCACAAAGCTATGTGTTTGGTACTTTGGTTGATATCACCATTGTAGATGAGCCAGAGCCACGCGCTAGGCTGCTAGGCAACCATGTGATGCAAGAGTTTCAGAATTTGCATAATCAGTTACACGCTTGGCAACCTAGTGAGTTAAGTACGCTCAATGCAGCCTTTAAAAACGGTGAAACTGTCACAATTAGTCCACAACTCACACAAATTATTGCAGATGCCACTACCCTTTCGCGCACTTCAAATAGCTTGTTTAATCCTGCTATTGGCGGTTTAATTAGTGTATGGGGGTTTCAGCGTAGCGAATTCACGCCTGTACACCCTCGTGCTCATGATGTTGAAGCTTTAGTTAAAGCTCGTCCGCAAATGACAGATATCGTACTAAACGGCAATACGGCTTATAGCCGCAACCCTGCGGTGCAGCTTGACCTTGGTGGTTATGCTAAAGGTTATGCACTTGATATTGCTGCTAATTATCTGCGTAGCCAGGGTGTAAAAAATGCTTTAATTAATATTGGTGGTAACATTATTGCACTTGGCAAACACGGCGAAACCCCATGGCGCGTGGGCATACAAGATCCGCGCGGTTCTTCAGCAATTGCTACCATTGAGTTAGGCGATGGCTGGGCAATTGGCACATCAGGCGATTACCAGCGCTATTATGAAATAAATGGTAAACGCTATTGCCACATTATTGACCCACGCACAGGCTATCCAGCACAAGGCACTGAGGCTGTTACAGTATTATTGCCGCCGCAAAAAAATCTAAAAGCAGAATCATCTACAGGTATGCAGTCTTCTGCAGGTGTGCTATCAGATGTGCTATCCAAACCAATTTTTTTATCAATGCCCTCACAACGCCCCACTCTATTGAAGCAATTTGCACAGCAATTTCAATTACAAGATGTAATGATTATTGATAGCCAACCTCGTATTTTTATCACACCAAGCTTAGCTAAACGCATTCATTGGCTGGATGAAAAAAATGCCAAACAAGTGACTGTTCTTAACTGAATAGCCAATTAAGTAGCCTTGGATCATTATTACTGATGTCGCTATTACCTGCTAAAGCTCAGCATACTAAAAGTAAAGTAGCTAAATTTAAAATAGCAAAACCGCTGTTTGGTGATTGGCTAATAATTACCGCTGCTACAGTATTAGTGATTTTTTTATTTGCCAATTTGTGGAGTTTTGCGCCTGCCACCAAATTGCGTATTAGGCAGGGCGATAAAATAATCGGTACTTACAGCCTAAACCAAATAAAAACACTCAATATTCACGGCCCATTAGGTAATTCCGTGATTGGTATTCAAAATGGAAAAGTCAGATTTGTGCGTTCACCATGCCATAACCAATATTGTGTACATCAAGGCTGGCTGAATCATGCAGGGGAAGCCGCTATTTGCTTACCTAATCAGGTCAGTTTAGAACTGTTAGGTGCTAAAAAAAATTACGATACGCTCAATTATTAGCAGAGTAAATTAAGCATATTATGATTACTTTAAAAACCACAGCAGATGATCACAAAATTGCAAAGCTGGCGGCTTTGGCTATTAGCTTACATTTAATAGAGGCTGTTATACCATCACCGCTCCCTGGCGTAAAACCTGGTATTGCCAATATTGTCACGCTGTATGTGCTATATGAATATGGTTTTGCTACCGCCGCTTGGGTAAGCTTGTTGCGCGTTTTTGCCAGCAGCTTTTTATTAGGTCAATTTTTAACTCCCACGTTTGTATTAAGTTTAAGTGGTGCTTTACTTAGCCTAGCAACGCTTGCGCTATGTTACAAATTACCAAAAAATTATTTCAGTCCAATCAGCTTGAGTATTTTAGCGGCCTTTGCCCATATTGCTGCTCAGCTTATCATGGTGCGGCTATGGTTAATTCCACAGGCAGGCATTGCTTATTTAGTGCCAATTTTTGCAGTAGCCGCTTTAGTTTTTGGGCTAAGCAATGGGTTGATAGTGCGCTATTTACTCAACAAAGCAGATTAATTGGCACCGATATTGGGCAGATTAATTACTATCTGTTTAATGGGTTTTTTGTAGAGTCTGGCTCCATTTCCAATGGCGGCTTGGGTGTAGCGATTGTTTTACTTTCATCTAATTGTGTGGGTAACACAAAAAATGGATTAAAACTAAACTCAATATCTTGATATGAATTCACATCCAATCCATTCTTTTTTGCGGCTAAAAATGTTGTGTTTAACAACAATTCTGTTAATCGATTGGCAAACGGACGGTCTTGTTCAAGTACGACAAGCTCTTCAATTTTACTCACTTTGCCTAGTGAATCAATGTAAAGTCTTAATTTAATAGGGATGCCTGTGATTGTCACATCCCCCAACATTTCGCTATTAATATTGCTAATAGGTAAAGCTTTTCTCTCTAAATCTAATGTTGAATAAAACCGTTGCTCGTTTTCATCATGCTTTGAAACGGTATTATTTTTCAACTGTATGACTGTTTCAACTTGGTGCGGAGACGCATCCGTTATCACTTTAGTCGCTTTGTTTTTAATTCTAATTACAGGCTGTGAAACATATTGGTTTGTCGTTTTTAACGCAGGTTGAGTAATTAAAATTGTTTTTTTTATAAAAATATTAAGCGTGTGGGATTGATTTTTTTTTGCAGCAGGATATGGATTATCTAGCTTTGCTAAACATAACAATATGCTTAAATGCAATAAAACCGATAAACAAATTGCGGTAAAAAAACGCATCTCTTTTAATTTTAAGAGGCTATCACTAGCCCCTAAAAATTATCCCAGTTAAGATTTATAAGTCGCTAATTTAAAGTAGGTAACTCACGCCAGTTTAGCTGTTTGATGCTAGATCCTGGGGTTGAAAGGCTACCACCACCACCACTACTACCACCATTATTGCTCGTTCTGATCTCTACGCTTTGCGATACGCCATCATCAAAGTTAGATATTGAAACTCCAGTACCTAACCCTAAACCATCTAAGTTAGATACTAATGCCCCACCAACAGTAATTGTTGATTTACCAGTGCCATAATCTAAAGCATAGGTTTTATAACTACCGCCTGGATTACATGCATCACCTTCTGTTAAGTTAGCAATAAACGCAATAGATCCCGCTCCTGAAGTCAACTCCACGTTTACTCGATAAGGCACACCGTTTGGCCCAGCACCCAAATCAACATAATAGCCCATTGGATTAGTTGGTGCAGTGCCTATACCTGCAAGCACGCTTGTAGAATCATTATTCAAATTAGCTCTTTGTATTGGGAAAGTTACCAAAGTTGGTGTGGTGGGCAATGTTGCAGTTGTGCTAAATAAAGCTGATGTACCATCGTTAATGCCATAAAATGTTTGGAGCTGGGTATTATTGATATCTGAAGTAGCAAGTAACTTACCAGTACCCACAAATACATAACGTTTTGATGTTCTTGCATCTACATTGACAACAGGTGCGGTAGTTACTGGCTGTGCAGTGCCATTTGCGTCCGTGAGCTTGGCAAATCTTAATGGTGCTGGGTAGGCATTACCAACGCCAGGATCTCTTAAATCTAAACGCCACACATTACCCAGCAAATCACCTGCATATGCAGCATCCGCTATACCTACATACTTATCCGCAATAAAAGGACCTACATGTGCCAGCCCTGCATCTGTGCCAGCAGCTTGGGTAGTATCGTTAACGGGAATTCTTTGAATTAAACTCCCATCTGCTAATTTAACAATAAAAAAATAACCTTTTCCATCTGTATTATTATAGCCAGACGTAAATACAGCTACCCAGCCATCTCTTGCAGTTTTGACTATGAGCGGAATATCATAAGTAAACCCCATATCAATATGCGTAAACTCCCATTTTACTTTAGAAGCCACTGCATTTTCAGTTGTCATGCTAGCAGGGTCAGTAACATCAATTGCAAAATATGATTTACCACCTTTGCCTAAACCGCTAACTAATAAGCTATGCCAATCGCTATTACCACCACCAAAATTTACATCTCGAACAATTGGCGTAGCATCTACATAGTAACGATGATCATAAGTTTTACTACTTAATTGAACAAGCCCATCTATTGCGGCTGTATTATTTGGGCCTTTAAATATAGCGTTAGGTATATAAGCAAAGAGTTCTGCACCGTCTGTTGCAACTCCTGTAGCTGCACCATTAAATGCATGCAACATACCATCGTTAGCACCTACATAAACCACCGTTGAGCGATTTGCATAACTTGATTTAAAAGAAGAATATCCAGGGTTAAATGCATCCGAATAGTCTTCATTTGGCGAACCAACTGGAATAACCTTAGAGTTACCAATATCACCAAGTGCCTTTATTCTTTTCCGGTAAAGATTGTTAGTCACAGTTGCAGTGTCTTCATTACTACGATCACCGCGTAAAAAATTAAGCGTTTGTTGTGTATTAGTTGCTCCTAAGTCTGTTGTTTGTGAAGCAGATAAGTTGGCTAGCCTAAATGGTATAGGCTTACAGGTTTGTTGTCCTAAAGTGCTTGGCGTGCATTTCGCAGTAGTAATCAATCGGCTAGTATCCCAACCAGTGCCAGCATTTAATGCTATTTTTGTATCCAGCCTGTCGGACGCATTCCAAGCTAATGTACTCGTTTCAACCTTACCAACCAAAGTAGTAGTGCTAGCAGTAACTTCACCAATCCAGCCTACATTAGAATAGGAAGATGCATATGTAATCGTGCCATTTTTGATAGTATTTGTTGGTGAAACAAATGAGCTTGAAAACTCCTGAAGTGAATTAACAATTTTGTCAAATGCAGTGCCTAGACTTTTAATCATCAGCGCTGGGTTATTAGCTCTAAAATAATTATCGGGGTCTCCATCTGCACCGCCATTCGCAGCCCCAGTTTTATCCCACTGCGCTACTGTTAGAGGTGTCACCGCTGCAGAGTAAGGGTCATAGTTTGCTGGCACTTCAAAACCACCATATTTAGCAGCTAGATAAAACGCATTAAAACGTGTACCACCATCATTTCTAAAACCACTTTCTAACACATCCAGCCAATAAGTCGTAACAGTTTGTTTTCCAGTAAAATCTGGACGTATATCACGTGTATGCAAATCATAAGCCATACCAGCCATTAAGTAGGTTGCACCAGTTGCGCCAGTATAGTTTGTAGTTAACGTATTTCCTATGCCTTGAATGGCACCCACTCTGTCAGTTGCCGTTGTCACATTGAGATTATTAACAATTTGGGTAGCTGCTGGTGACATATCACCATTGCCTAAATCGGCATTAACCTCTGGTGGTATAGCAGGCTCTCCAATACGTTGAATGCTACCTGGCAAATTTCCATCATTCCAGCTATTGGTATCGCCAATACCAATAATAAAGTTGGCTTGACAACTGTATTTGACAGGGTCTTCCCAGTTAGTAATAACTGGAAAGCCGTCGATTCTACCCGCATTCAAGTTATTGGTGTAACTCGCCACATTGCCTTTGTTACGGTAATATCTGCTCGCTGTATAGTAAAGTTCACTTACAGGGTCGTAAGTTTTAAATGACTGTGCTGCCAATCCAAATTTATTAAGGTAATTAATCACACCACTGTTGGTTACTCCACTAGCATTAGCAGCATTTGGGTCTGGATTTATATTGAAGATACCAGTATTAGCATCCCACTCAGCTTTAGGGTTTGCGGTGCTAACTGCATTAGGGTTTGTTTGCAAAGGACCTACTTGACCCATAGCAGCTCTTAATACAGCACCATCACGCTGCGGGTTATTTGAAGAATCATTTAAATAACCTAAAGCCGCAAAATTAAGCTTAGCGGAGTTCTTTTGAATTAAACCCGTTGGTTTGTAATTTGCACCGTATTGTGTGCAATTATCTTCAAGCTGACCTATTACGCAAACATTGGCACGCGCATACAGAAAGTAAACGTTATTAGTAGGTGGATTCACAGGCATCAATCCGTTAATTTCTACACCTGCACTATTTAAATCACCGTTGCCAGTAATACGAAATGTTTTTCCAAGTCCTGAAATTCTGACACTGAGTGATGCCCACGGAAAAGGCGTATATAAATTAGCATTAGCACCAATGGTCGGTGTGTTAACTCCACCACCTTGACCAGAAGCATAGGCCTTTTCTAGCACAGTGGTATCAGCTGTATCTACACTTCTGTAGCCACCTGTTAACGCTTTTCGAAACGGGTCTATGGTCTGTGTTAATGCATAATTTAAAAAATTTCCACTCCATTGCGCATTACATTGATGGTTTAAAGTAACCACGCCAGTAACAGGCTGAAAATATCGTAACTCAACATTAGCATCACTATGATAGGTATAACATTTTTTAAAATCAAAATAACCAATATAGTCAGTGGCATTATTGTAGCTGCCTGTATAGGCGGAACCCAAAGGTGTTGGAAACTCAGCTGAAATTGCAATGGCTACATTACCTGGTACAGTGGATCCTGAAAATAAAGGCCGATCTGCTAAATCTGTAGCCGCGTAGCTTACGGGTACAAATAGGACCAAAGCCAGTACGGTATATAAAGTTTTAAATAACTTGATCAAGTATTGGTGATTGCACATTTTGGTTATCCTAAATTCTACAACGGCTATTAATGACGTACTTAAAGATAAAGTATTCTTTTACTAAAACGTAGTCTGTATAAAAGTTTCTGTATTACGTGGTCCACTGGCACGTATACTGATACGGTAAACAGGTTTGATAGTGCCAGCGCTACATGGCGGTCTCTTACAACCAGTATTATCGGTCGTACTTGTACTTAACGTACACGAAATTGCTGTTACGCCAGTTGTACCAGCAAGACACATACGATCAATTAAATATCGTACAGTGACGCCTGAGTTTGTAATTAAATTGGTGTTGTAAGTGGCAGCGCTACTATCCATTAAGGCTGCTGGTATTCCTAATGTGTTACTTGGCTGTATGCTAGCGTAGTAGTTATTTGCCACAGAGTCAGCCTCACGCGCTGCGTTAGAAACTAACGCGCCTGTAACAAATAATGTTTGGACTTGCGGTATTGCACGCTCAGCTTGGTTTACAACATCCCGTCTAAAACTTATATTACCTGCTGCCATTAGGTTAGATTCTGTAGAGCGAATCAATGCAATACTTGCCAGCAACATAATCACTAACGAAATTAGAGTAATCAGCATAATCACACCTGATTGATTTTTTCGTAACGACATGCCTGACTGAACTTGCTTGACTTGTATTAATTGATGATTCATTTGAGTTGGCTACCCATTTAAAAAGATTTTAACGTTAAAGCATTGCGTATTGGCACGGTTTGCTCATATACGCGGTAGCGTACATTGACTGGAGTAACGGATTCTGTAATTCTTGTAGCCGTTGGAGTGTCGGCAAATAAGGTAACTGAAGCTGAACTGCCAGAAAAAGTAATACCAGGTGATGGCACACCTGGTTGTCCAGCTGGTACTTTTTCTACCAAACTTGACTGCATAATCAGCCCGATTTTAATGGCTTTAATCGTCTTTAATGTCGCATTTGATGCTGAAGTACCCGCTAATAAATTAGCAGCTGCATAAGCTCCTGTAGGCAATACCCAACTAATAGTAGCAACATTTTGGTCGGTACTAGTGTCCACCCCGTAAATTGCGCGCATTTTGTATACACCTTCTACAAATACGCTTGGGTTAGCGCCTGCTGCATTTGCTGTTGCATTTGCTTGGCTTAGTAAATCGTACCTTGATAGCGTGTTATTTGCGCCAACACCATACAAATTAAACATTGGCACCTGACCTAAGCTAAAAGCTCTACTTACAGTAGATGGCGGAGCTATATAAACAATTGAAGTGAGGGGCAAGTCAATTGGGTTAGACGTGTAATTAATGGTATTAGCTACTTGCTCTAAGTAGCAGGGTGAGCCTAGTGCGCTGGGGTCACCAGTTAACCCTCTCAGTAATAACAAATCCCCAACTCTAAAACCAGCTAAACTAGTGACCTTCATCGTGGTAGAGGATGTTGCATCACTTACAACTGTTGAGCCTTCTCCAAGCCCACCAGATCCGGTCATTGTCATCACAACATCACCCCCAGTGCCAGCAGCCTGCGAAAAAATAATGGCTGGGGCTAGCGTTAAGCCTAAAGGAACGCTAGCAAATGGCGCAGGAAAAGCGCCTACCTTTGGTAAAAGTGGTACGCCACTTATGGCAGCACGAAGTGGACAACCATAGCTATTACCTGTTGCTGCACCCGAAATATTGCCCTCAATTGCAGCTAAACCAGAGCCGGCGCTGCGAATGATTTTATCAAACTGATAGATGGCATAAGCACCAGACTGGTCAATATCATTCACAGACGTTGTCGTGCGCTTATGTGCTTCATTAACATTTAATACGCCATATATTGCTAGAGATACAATTAAGCCTATCACTAATGCCACCATTAGCTCAATCAGGCTAAAACCTTGGCTAAATTTAGCTTTTAATGTGAAGCTTGAATTTGTCATTTTAAAATTAATTTTTTTCATAATTATCTAGCGAATTGAGTCACATATTGATGAGGAACTGCAACATCAGCCACCTTAAAATTATTAGCGCGTGAAACCCAACTGACTGTAATAGTTGTCACATTACCACTGGTGGCGACTGCACCAGCGCCACTTGGTAAGCCACTTGCTGCTATTCTGCTATTCCAAACAGTAATATCTCCAGATGCTGGCGTTGATGAGTTTGTTAACCACATTTGAGAAATCAATTCGTTTGCAAGGTTGGCAGCTGTTGTTCTATCTTCAGCGCCAATTGCATTTTTAGTGGCTACAGCTTGCAAACTCACTAAACCCAAAATTCCAAAAGATAATATGAGCATGGCCACTAATGCCTCTATTAGCATGACCCCAGATTGTGCATTTTTTTTAGATCGCTTCATTTAAAAACCTTAATATCTCAATGGTATTGCTAACAAAATTAACATCCGTCAGGATTAGTTGTCCTAGACTTAGCTGGATCACATAATCTAACAGCACCTGCAGATGAAGCTACCACGTTGTAAGACCTGCCATTGGTAACACTAGTATTAGTAACCGCATATGTTGTACTTCCCGCTGGCGTATAGAATCCAGCAGCATAGGTAACTGAGCGTCCTATAGAGTTAAATGTAACGGTAGCCGTTGAGCCTGTAATAGTGACATTGTTAGATGTACCACCTAAAACTGTACCTTGTATTAAGGCTACGGGTGTATTTGCAACAGTGGTGGACATAGTGCGTATGCCCCAGTTTCTTCCAGTGGCAGAAGTGGCTGAACCTAAAACAGGCGGAGCATCATCAGTTAAAAAAAACTGTACTGGCAAACCATTTCTTAATGCCTCAACCTGTGCTGAGCGCACTCCAGCCTGCAAAGCCTCTGCAACTGTTCGTGTTTTGGTATTTTGCAACCAATCTCTAAAGCTAGGTGTTGCGACAGCCAGTAATATACCTAACACTGCGATGCCGATCATTAATTCGATTAAAGTAAATCCATTATTAAATTTACAGCGCTTGATGTTAGTAGAGGCTTTAAGCCTAACTACATCAATAACGAAATTTAGGAGGTGGCTGCAACTTAACATACTCCACCTTTTTTGCTAATCCAACAGGTTGTGTTACCCGCCCAGTCTGACTTGGTTGAGGTAGAGGCTTGCTGATTGTCTTGATTTATAGTGAATGCTATACCAGCGACAACACCAGCGCCTGTGGCTGTCACCGTGTAGTTAGTTGGGGAAACTCCAGAACAAGTAAAAGCCCATTTACCAGCAACATTAGCAGCGTTAATGTTGTCACAAGCTGAAGGGAAAGTTACTGATCCCACATAAGTGCGGTTATCTTGAAAGTACTGCTCCATATTAGCTCGCGTTGCTGATAATGTGCTGGTAGCAGCAACAAAATTAGAGCGTATGACGTAGTCTGTATAAGAAGGCAAAGCAATTGCCGCCAATATGCCAATAATCGCCACTGTTATCATGAGCTCTATCAAAGTAAAACCTTGATGAATTTTTTTAGACATTGTTTGGGAATTAATAAAAGCTAGCTGCTCATTACATACATCATTCAAGGTTATATTACAGTTAAGCATGGCAATTCCTTTTTTATTTAAAAGTATCATGCACAATGGCGATGTGGCTTGTCTAGCATAAGCCGATAATCGGCAATTTTTGTATTATAAACGGCAGATTTGGCTGCAATGTTAACGATATGACGCAGGCTAAGCGCTTAAATTAAGGCTTTGATGTTAAAATACTATTAATAGTTTAAACAGGTTTGAGGATTAAATTATGATGCGTTATCTATGTTTATTGGCGGTGCTTGTCAGCCTAGGTTTATCCGCTTGTGGCACCAAAGGGCCGCTATATATCCCTGAGCAACGTTATCCACAAGATGGTAAGTAAACTGTATCAATCTCTTAAATACTTTTCTTTAATTTTACAGAACATCATATAAGTACTTACCGTGAACTCTTTTACACTTCAAAATGGCACTTTACATGCCGAAAACGTCTCTCTTACCAATATAGCAAATGACTATGGCACACCTTGTTACGTATACTCAAAAGCTGCATTAATTAATGCGTATACGCAATTTTGTGCGGGCTTACAACATACCAATCACCTTGTGTGTTTTGCCGTTAAATCCAATCCTAATTTGGCGATATTAAATTTATTTGCGCGGTTAGGTGCGGGGTTTGATATTGTTTCTGGTGGTGAACTAGCGCGTGTTTTAGCGGCTGGTGGCTCGGCGGATAAAATCGTATTTTCAGGCGTGGGTAAAACTACTTCTGAAATGCGGGCTGCTTTAACTGCCAACATTTTTTGCTTTAATGTGGAATCTGCAAGTGAGCTTACTCGGCTTAATGAAGTTGCTGGCAGCATGGGTAAAAAAGCACCTGTTTCACTACGCGTAAACCCCAATGTAGATGCTAAAACACACCCTTATATTTCTACTGGTTTAAAAAATAATAAATTCGGCGTGGCGTTTGAAGAGGCATTTGCTTTATACCAACGAGCCTCTGCTATGCCCAATATTGCCGTGCATGGTATTGATTGCCATATCGGCTCACAAATTACCGAAGTTACCCCCTTTATTGATGCGCTTGATCGCGTATTAGGTTTGGTAGATGCACTAGAAGCCGCTGGTGTGCCCATTGCCCATATTGACGTAGGTGGCGGCATAGGCATTTGCTATGCCGACGAAACACCGCCCGCTTTTGATACTTATGCTGAGGCCATTTTAGCCAAAATTGGCAAGCGTCAAGTTAAATTGGTGTTTGAGCCAGGGCGTGCACTAGTTGGCAATGCAGGCGTATTGCTCACTAAAGTGGAATACATTAAAGAAACTGAATCTAAAAACTTTGCCATTGTAGATGCCGCCATGAACGACTTAATGCGCCCAGCTTTATACGATGCCTACCACGAAATTTTAGCGGTACAGCCCGCCGATAATACCGCTAAAAAAACCTATGAAATTGTTGGCCCTGTATGTGAAAGTGGCGATTTTTTGGGTCATGACAGAAATTTAAGCTTAATACAGGATGATTTACTCGCTATTATGTCGGCAGGTGCCTACGGCATGAGCATGGCCAGCAATTACAACACACGCCCCCGCGCTGCCGAAGTGATGGTAGACGGCAATCAAACCCATTTAATTAGAGCACGTGAAAATATAACGGATTTATTTGCAGGTGAAAAAATATCGGATTAGCTGATAATCTGGAAATGCTATATCTAAGTATTATTCATGAAAAGCTTTAGGTCATGACCATTTTAGTGATTGCCTAAACTAACTCTCTTTAATTAACTACATTTAACCACTTGCAGTAATTTTCTTGCAGGCGTAAATTACTTATCGGCAAATTAATTTTTGCCGATTTCAATGTAATTAATCTAATAATTATTAAAGTGTTTAGGGGAAATTAATGAAGAAATTGCTCTGTGGGTTTTCTGTTATTGCCACCGTACTTGCTTTGAATTGTCCAGTAATGGCTTATGCTGATGAAGCATTACCTGAAATTGCACCAGTTGAAGAAGTTGCACCTGCATCATTAGAATCAACGACTGCGCCAGTTCCTGCTGCTGATATGGCAAAGTAAGCATTAAATATTGATAAAAAAAGCGAAGATTTAACTCTTCGCTTTTTTATTTCCAATGCCAATTTAATCAAAAATCACCGTTTTATTAGCATACAACAAAATTCTATGCTCAATATGCCAACGTACCGCACGCGATAATACAATACGTTCTAAATCACGACCTTTCTGAATCAAATCTTCGACTTGATCGCGGTGAGAAATTCGGTCTATATCTTGCTCAATAATTGGACCTTCGTCTAGCACTTCTGTCACGTAATGGCTGGTCGCGCCTATGAGTTTTACGCCTCGCTCAAACGCGCGATGATACGGCCTTGCGCCAATAAATGCGGGTAAAAATGAGTGGTGTATATTGATAATTTTCTTGGGGTAACACGCAACAAAAGCTGGCGATAAAATCTGCATATAGCGCGCTAGCACAATGAGGTCAATTTGATAGGTATCAAACAATTTAAATTGTGCAGCTTCTGCCGCGACTTTGTTATCTTTAGTGACTTCAATATGGTGAAAATCTACGCAGTAAAACTCAGCTAACTTCTGCGTATCCCGATGATTACTAATAATTAACGGGATTTCACAACTTAATTCACCGCTTTTATAACGGTGCAATAAATCAGCCAAACAATGATCATATTGCGAGACCATAATGGCCATGCGGGTTTTATGTTGTGATAGTTTCAACTGCCAATCCATACTAAAGCGATTGGCTATTGCAGTAAACTCCGTTTCAAACTCGGCTTCTGTGAGGTTAAAGCCTGCTAAATCCCACTCTACACGCATTAAAAATAAATTATTTTCTGCATCTTGGTGTTGGTCTGCATGTAAAATATTAGCATTGTGTTGATATAAAAAATCGGCAATGGCTGCCACTATGCCACGGGCATCTGGGCAGTTAATGAGCAAGGTTGCAGTAGATTTTAATGTTGCTGAGTTATTTGAAGCCATTATATTTTTTAGATTTGCTTAAAACCTTATTATACATGGCTTATCAAATGCTTAAACAGGCGCAAATGCTAGGCGGCACCTCTAGGCAATACTTAACGCACAGCTGTGTAGCATATAATCATACTCATATTTAAGTACTTTAAATTAAAGGCAATATCCATTGAAACCAGTTGTTGAATTACTACTTGCTAACCCTCGCGGCTTTTGTGCTGGGGTAGATCGCGCCATTATTATTGTAGAGCAAGCCTTAGAAAAATTTGGCGCGCCAATTTACGTGCGCCATGAAGTGGTGCATAACAAATTTGTGGTGGATGAACTGAAAGCTAAAGGTGCGGTATTTATTGAAGAGCTGGATGAAATTCCAAGAGGCAGTACGGTCATTTTTAGTGCCCATGGCGTATCAAAAGCAGTACGTGCCGAAGCGGATGAACGCGGTTTAATTGCTTATGATGCCACCTGCCCTTTGGTGACAAAAGTGCATATTGAAGTCGCTAAAATGCGCGCCGCTGGGTTGGAAATTATTATGATAGGTCATAAAGGTCACCCAGAAGTTGAAGGTACGATGGGTCAGGTTGCACGCATTGAAGAAGATGAAGCAGGTGAAACCTTTGATGGTATGTATTTAGTAGAAACACCTGAAGATGTGATTAACTTAAGCGTTTATACGCCAGAAAAACTCGCTTATGTCACGCAAACTACACTCTCAATGGATGATGCCGCCACAGTGATTGCGGCATTAAAAGCCAAGTTTTCAAGTATTACCGGTCCAAAAAGTGATGATATTTGCTACGCCACACAAAATCGCCAGGATGCTGTAAAAATTATGGCAAAAGATTGTGATTTGGTGATAGTTGTAGGTTCACCTAATAGCTCTAACTCAAACCGCTTGCGTGAGGTAGCGCAAAATCAGGGTATTGAATCTTACATGGTGGATAACGCAAGCTACCTCAAGCCAGAATGGCTAATTGGCAAGCGTAAAGTGGGTGTATCAGCGGGTGCTTCTGCGCCAGAAGTTTTAGTGAAAGAAGTGATCAATAAATTACAAAGCTTAGGTGCAAGTGAAGTTACTGAATTACAGGGCGTAATTGAAAATGTTGTATTTCAGTTACCAAGAAATTTAACTGCTGCCAAAAGTACGATTTAGTAATTATATGTCTACAAATGATGTACCTAAAAAGCCTTACAAAACACCTGTTTCTGCCCTTATTCTTATCCACACGGTTGATTTGCAAGTACTGGTTATGGAGCGTGCTGATAAACCCGATTTTTGGCAATCAGTCACTGGCAGCTTAGAAGCTAGCGAAACACCCTATCAAGCCGCTATACGTGAAGTGTTAGAAGAAACCGGCTTAGATGCAACACAATATGATTTTCAAGATTGGAAAGTCAGTAATGTGTATGAAATCTACCCACACTGGCGTTACCGCTACGCACCTGGTGTCATTGAAAATACTGAGCACTTGTTTGGGCTATGCTTACCAAAACCATTAACGATCACATTAGCACCTGAAGAGCATTTAAGTTACGAGTGGGTTGATTGGCGTGAAGCCGCTAAGCGTGTGTTTTCATGGACTAACGTAGATGCCATAAAAAGATTGGGTGAACAGCATGGGTTAGCGTTATAAATATCTCAAAAAATCAAACATAAAAAAACCGCATAGTCCATCATGCAAAGGAAGTAAAAAATGCAAACAGCCACCATAAAATTTGAGCGTTATCAAGCGGCAGACGATGCAGATTGCCAAGCACGCATTATTGCCGCTAAACAAAAGCTGGGCAAAAAACTGGTTATTTTAGGGCATCACTATCAAAATGAAGCGGTGTACCGCCATGCCGATTTCACAGGTGATTCGCTTAAGTTATCGCGTTATTGTGAAGATTTAGATGCGCAATACATTGTTTTTTTAGGCGTGCATTTTATGGCGGAAGTGGCTGATATTTTAAGCCGCCCCGACCAAATAGCCATTTTGCCAGACTTAGCCGCAGGCTGCTCAATGGCCGATATGGCGAATTTAGCCAAAGTTGAGCGTAGCTATCGCGAATTAAATAAAGTATTAGATTTTGATCAAACCATTACGCCTGTGACCTATATTAATTCTGCCGCCGACCTAAAAGCATTTTGTGGCGAACACGGCGGTATTGTTTGCACCAGCACCAACGCACCAAAAATTTTAGAGTGGAGCTTTAATCAGCGTGAAAAAGTGTTGTTTTTCCCTGATCAAAATCTAGGGCGTTGGAGCGGGCATAAAATGGGCATTCCGTTAGAAGAAATGCCGATTTGGGACCCTGATCAGCCGATGGGTGGGCTTACTGAGGAGCAAATTAAAAACGCTAAAATCTTATTGTGGAAAGGTCATTGTGCTGTACATCAAATGTTCCGCTTGCAAAATATCACCAAATTTCGTGCTGAACATCCTGATGGCATTGTGATTTCACATCCAGAAGCGCCTTTTGAGGTATGCTTAAACTCTGATTTTGTAGGCTCTACTGAATATATTTTAAAAACAGTATCTGACGCAGCCCCCAACACCAAATGGTTAGTAGGCACAGAGCTAAACTTAGTGAATCGCTTAGCTGAGCAAATGAAACCGCAAGGCAAACTTGTGCAATTTATGAGCCACGTGGTGTGTGAATGTTCAACCATGGCACGCATCGACCCACAGCACCTAGCTTGGACGTTAGAGAATTTAGCTGATGGCAATATCGTTAATCAAATAAAAGTGCCAGCACACGAAGCTAAATTAGCAAAACTTACACTAGACCGTATGTTAGCTACTTCTTAGAGAAAATTAAATGACAGAAACTACAAAATTACGCTGGGGCATTCTTGGTGCTGCGCGTGTCAATGAGCGCTTATTACCTGCCATTATGGAGGCTAGCAACTCTGAATTAGTGGCCATTGCCAGCCGCCGCACTGGTGCCGCATTAGAAACGCTTAAGAAATACGCACCGCGCAAACCAGGTGAACATTTAGATGTTAGCCATATCAAAACCTACGACTCACCTGAAGAGCTATTAGCCGATAATAACGTGCAAGCGATATATATTCCATTAGCAAATCACGAACACACTGAGTGGGCACTCAAAGCGATTGCTAGTGGTCGTCATGTGCTCATAGAAAAGCCACTAGCGATTAAACTTGCAGATATTGAAGCCATAGAAATCGCTGCAATCAAAGCCAACGTCAAAGTGATGGAAGGTTTTATGTATTGCTTTCATCCGCAACATGCCCGCGTGAAAGAAATTATTGCATCTGGTGCCATTGGCGAAGTGCGTTTTGCCAAAGCCAGCTATTCGTTCATGATGCGTGCTGCCCGTATGTACCGCTTAACCAATGATACCGATGGCGGTGGCGGTGCAATGTGGGACATTGGCCCTTACGCTGTGCATACATTACGCCACTGTTTTGATAGCGACCCAATTAGCGTGACCGCCATAGCAAAATACGCTGAAACAGGCGCAGATATTGCGACTAGTGGCGTGATAGATTTTGGGGATGGCAAACGTGGTCATTTTGATACAAGTTTTGAATGTAGTCGCCAATCTGAGTATACGATTATTGGCACCAAAGGCTCAGTAACATGCAATACGGTATGGCAATTGCCAGGCTCTAATGATGTGCCCACTTTAAGCTGGTGGAGTGATGATGGTAGAAAGTTTGAAGAAAGCTACCCAGCTGCCAATCACTTTAATTTAGAAATCGAACATTTTAGTAATTGCGTACTTAACAATAAAACGACACTACTGAATATGACAGACGCTAAAATGAATTGTAAAACTATTCATGCAGTATTGAAATCTGCAAAAACTGGGCAAGTAGTAAAAGTGAATAGTAAAGAATAGGCAAATTGAAATCTAGCTAAATGAATAATAACTGTGCACTTTGTGCTGAAACGACTTCGGAAATACTATGGCAAGATGATTTTTGTCGTGTTGTATTATTAAATGATATTAATTATCCTGGTTATTGCCGTGTGGAAATACTTGCGCATGTAAAAGAAATGACCGACTTACCTGTATCGCAACGCAATCAGCTTATGAAAGTAGTTTGCGTGGTTGAACAAGTTATACGCGATATACTGCACCCAGATAAAATCAACCTTGCCAGCCTAGGTAACAAAACCCCGCATTTGCATTGGCATATAGTGCCGCGTTTTAAAGATGATCAACATTTCCCCAATTCACATTGGGGAGAGAAAATGCGTGAAAATAAAACTGAGCAGTTAAATGAAAAAACAATATTATTAATGAAAGCAATACTCTCAAACTACCTGCTTTAATTAATTTAATCCTTTTATTAACTTAATCTCTGTTTATTAATAAAAAATCCTCGCACATGACGAGGATTTTTTATTAATAACGATTTAAATTTAAATTAGGCAGCTTCAACCGCCTAATAAATTAAATATTATTTTGCAGAACGTTTACGGCTAACACCAAAACCGAACAAACCTAATGCTGATACCATTAGTGGTAATGAAGCTGGTACTGGCACTGCACTAGTGTATGATAATTTAACTACGAAATCATCAAAGTCTGAATCACCTGTTGAAAAATCATTAAAACCAAGATAATAAGCACCATCTTCACCATCTAATACGCTAAGAATTGCAAAGCTAGCTGAACTGTCGGCTGTAAAAATATCACCATTAGCAGCCAATGAAGTTACACCTGCAGGAGGAGTTGGGCTTTGTGTATCAAAATAAAAC
>JAYVFU010000019.1:0-19480 GCA_043772865.1 Methylophilaceae bacterium | reverse complement strand
TCATTTCAAGCGGCGTCATAGGACGACTTACCAGTGCGCCATTGGCATCTATGTTGCTCAACATACAAACTGAGATATTTTCTATTAACTTACTCAATTGTGTTAAGTCGTGATTTTGCTGTGATTCTACTTTCATAAAAAGCTCCTATTTTATTTAGCGTTTTTTACTCATTATTAACTTTAGTCTTAACCTTATTCAAACTTATTCAAAAACATTATTTAAAGTTTATTACTTGGTAGTATTCATGTCTGTCTGCCAACGAACATAGTCTTATCATTAAAATTGTGATCCATTTGATTGGTTTAAAAAGTTCGTTACCGTACAGACATCATTTATTGCTCAACCATAAGATGATTAAGTCAATCGACAGTAAATCATTTAGTAATTTGAATTAATAAAGGAACACACCATGAAACAATTAATTTGTAGTCTATTTGCAGCATCATTAGTATTAAGTACACATTCTGTTTTGGCAGCCACTAATACCTCAAACATGGACGACGCAAGTGCTTTAGGGACTTCAGCCACTCCACAAATTGTGCAACAAAATAAAACGACAGATAGCGTACCTAACAACAAAAGTACGTCTAAAAAAAGTCATATGCACAAAAAAAGCGCAAGTGATGCTGATATGAAAATGATGGACACCAACAGTGACGGTATGATTTCGAAAGATGAATACATGAATTATTACGAACAAAAGTATGGCAATATGAAACAAACAGATGGCATGGTTAACATGAAAGATATGCGTTCAGGCATGAGCTCTAATAGCAACTCTATGAACAATAAACCTATTGGCACTACGAGTGGCCAAACATCCAATGGCAGTGTTGATGTGACTAAAAGCGATAGCGTTAATGGCACACATACTGGCACCAATAATTAATCAATAACGCATTAAATAATAAGTGTAATTAATTTATTCTTATTAATTAATGCTACTTAATAAACAGAAACTTATGCTTCAATAATTACTTTTAATGCCTGAGTATTAGATGCATCACTAAAAGTATTATAAGCATCCATTATTTGATTAAGTTTGAAATGATGTGTAATTAAAAGTTGAGGATCAATACGTTTTGCCAACACCGTTTTAAGTAACATTGGGATAGAAATAGTATCTACTAAACGTGTTTTAATCGTAATATTTTGCGACCAAAGTTTTTCCAAGTGTAAATCCACTTTACATCCGTGAACGCCGACATTAGCAATAATGCCGCCTGCTGCAATAATATCTGTGCATAGTTTAAATGTAGCTGGAATACCCACGGCTTCTATTGCAGTATCTACGCCTAATCCAGCTGTTAATTCCATAATGATTTTAGTTGGATCATCATGGGCATTATTAATGGTAGTAGTTGCCCCAAACTGCTTACTTATTTTGAGTCGGTTGTTATCTAAATCAACCATAATAATTTTAGAAGGTGAATAAAACTGAGCTGTGAGTAAAGCGGCTAAGCCAATGGGACCTGCACCTATAATAGCAACGATTGCACCAACTTGCACTTTTCCATTTAATACACCACACTCAAAACCAGTAGGTAAAATATCACTTAGCATGACTAGTGCTTCTTCATCTACCTGGTCAGGAATATGGTATAGGCTCGTATCTGCAAATGGAATGCGCACGAATTCTGCTTGTGTCCCATTAATTGTATTTCCCAAAATCCAGCCACCGTTTACACAGTGTGAATACATACCTTTGCGACAATTTTCGCAACGTGCACAGGCACTTATGCATGAAATAATAACTTTGTCACCAACTTTAAAAGAGGTCACGCCTACACCCACAGAGTCTATTATTCCTACACCTTCGTGACCTAATGTAGTACCAGGTTTACAAGTACTTACGTCGCCTTTAAGTACATGTAAATCAGTTCCACAAATAGTGGTTTTTGTTATTTTAATAATGGCATCACTAGGTTGCTCAAGCGTTGGTTTGGGACGCTCTTCTAAACTTTTTAAATGTGGTCCGTTATATACCAATGCTTTCATAGTAAACCCTTAAGTAAAGCCAATTGTTTAGGCTCTAATTTCAGCCTGAATCCAAGTTTTTAAATTTGGAAATATTATTTCTTTTTGTCTTTACCTACTTGATTGCCAATTACGCCACCGACTGCAGCTCCGCCTACAGTTCCGAGAACACCGCCACCAGTTAAAACTGCCCCACCAACGGCGCCAACGCCAGCACCTACTGCTGTGCTTTTATCTCTTGTAGTCATACCACCACAGCCGCTAATCGATAATAAAATGGTTAAAGTTATTACAGTAAAAGCTGAATTCTTTGTTGTATGCATGATAAATCCTTTCTTAAATATGGTCTAAATTAATCAATTGATCAATCAAGTACTAAGCATTTAAGATTAAATAATGCGCAAAATCGAGTCTGTACGGCAACGAGCATATAAATTGAATATATTTCAACTGACAGACCTAATGGCTGAAGCTGATGATGCTAACTTTTACAATTCGACGGATTGCCATAATGTTGTCGTGTGGAAAGCAATTTGTTTATCTTCTTGTGAAGGCATCACACGAACTTCACATTTTGAAGCAATGCTACTGATTACAGTGTCTTGATTGTCATTATTTTTAGAATGGCTAACTAACATTTGATTTAACGTTTTATCTAAAATGATGCCAGCCCAGTTTAGTGATTGACATACTGCATATCTCACAAGATGGTCGTTTTCCCCGATGCCTCCTGTGAACACCAGCATATCCACACCGTTGAGTGTTGTAATCATCCCAGCTATTTGCTTAGCCGCACTGTAGCAAAACATGTTAATCGCTAATTGAGCATCTGGGTTATCGCTGGCCACCTTATGCAGTTCACGTAAATCACCACTTACCCCAGAAACCCCCAAAAGACCTGATTCTCGGTTGATTAGATTTTCTAACATGGTGACATCAAATTTTTTCTCACGCATTAAATACACCAAAATTTCCGGATCTAAATCGCCACTGCGTGAGCCCATCATTAAGCCGCCAGTTGGGGTCAGGCCCATACTAGTATCCATAGATTGACCATTTTTTATCGCGGTAACACTGGCACCATGGCCAAGATGCGCAATAATTAGTTTTTCTGGTAATTTATCGCTTAGCTGTTCAATTATAGATTCACAAGAAAGCCCATGAAACCCATAACGTTGTAAGCCATCTGACTGTAACGTTTTAGATAAAGGAAGCGTGCGCGCAACTATTGGCAATTCAACATGAAAAACTGTATCAAAACACGCCACCTGGGGCAGATGCGGAAAAATTGTTTTTGTAATATCAATCAAAGATAAAGCGTTTTTATTGTGTAAAGGTGCAAAAGCACAGGCCAATTTAAGTTGCTGTAACACTTCATCATTAATTAAACAGTGATGACGTAATTTAGCCCCACCATGTACCACTCTATGCCCTATCACAACGGGCGCTGGCATATTAAAGTCAGTAAGCTGCCTAACAATAATATGAGCCGCATCTAATAGATTGCTGACGTTAATAGTTTCTGAGATTAATACTTCATTTTTTGAATTCAATATCCTTAGCTTAGCCTGATTAAACTCACTGTTAGATTGCGCTTTGCTTGATTTTCCCGTACGCCTATTCTCAAAATTAAATTCCAAAACTCCTTCAAACAACATGCTTAATTTGGCCGTTTTTATAGCTTGTGATTCGTTAAGCATAGGGTCAAAGCTATACGAACCAAATTTAAGGGAGGATGAACCGCTGTTAAATATAAAAACTGTCGGCATGGTGACAATTCCAAATAATTACAACATGGGCTTTGTGTCACCTAATGTATGTTCGGTGCCGCACAGATTAGTAAAATCAAACAGCTATAGTGATTGTATCAACGGTATTTAGCATCAATTGAGTGCTGTCAATGCTTGATAAGCAGTGATTAATCTGCAGAGGAACTTCATGGAAGTCTTTAAGCTAGAACATAGCAAAATTGCCTACATGGCAGACTTTGTTTTGTATGGTTTAGCTATTATTTTACTGGCATTGTTTTTAATGTTTGCTAACCCACAAGCATCCAACTTACGCATTATTTTACTTATATTATGTGGATTGATAGCTTGGATTTTTATTGAATACGGATTGCACCGTTTTGTGTTGCACGGTTTAGCGCCATTTAGTCATTGGCATGCAACACATCACCAAAGACCTACAGCGCTGATTTGTGCACCTACTGTTCTCAGTGCAATGCTCATTTTCATATTGGTTTTTGTGCCATCGTTTTGGATAATGAATCTCTGGCAAGCCTGTGCATTAACGCTAGGCGTTTTAATGGGTTATTTTGCTTATGCAGTTACCCATCATGCTATTCATCATTGGCACACCAATAATACTTGGTTAAACCAACGTAAAAAATCTCATTTTTTACATCACCATCTACATCACCCAGCTCATGGGTTGGTAAATAAACAATCTAAAAAAGCTTGTTATTACGGGGTAACCAGTGGGGTTTTAGACATTTTATTTAATACCAATATAAATAATTAAAAAGGAAATCATTATGAATATATCACCTTTTTCTACTGCAATTGAAGTCAATGATATGCTTTTAAGCCATACCAGTAATTGCAGAGTGTTGTTGAATTCACGCCCAAATGGCAAACCAACCTTAGAGAATTTTCGTATTGAAACAGGCACAGTACCCGTGCCAAGTACTGGCCAAATATTACTACGCACTTTC
Organism: Methylophilaceae bacterium; assembly: GCA_043772865.1. Lineage (GTDB taxonomy): Bacteria > Pseudomonadota > Gammaproteobacteria > Burkholderiales > Methylophilaceae > JACMMS01. The sequence goes on along the minus strand of JAYVFU010000019.1, from coordinate 14,786 downwards.
TAATTATCACTTGACCCTTATATGCGAGGGCGTATGAGCGATGCAGCCTCTTATACGGCATCGCTAGCAATAGGCGATGTAATGGTTGGTGGCACCATTTCACTGATTGAAACCTCACTAAACCCAAACTTCAAACAAGGTGATTTAGTATTAAGCGCCAATGGCTGGCAAGAATACGCACTTTCAGATGGTAAAAATATCATCAAGTTAAATAGCGATTCTGAAAGTAATTATTTGCACGCTTCGCTCAATCTGGGTGTATTAGGTATGCCAGGCTTTACCGCTTACATGGGCTTATTGGAAATAGGTCAACCAAAATCTGGCGAAACTGTAGTGGTTGCAGCTGCTAGCGGTGCAGTAGGTGCTGTGGTTGGGCAAATTGCAAAAATTAAAGGCTGTTGTGTGATTGGGATTGCAGGAGGCGCTGAGAAATGTCGTTATGTGAAAGATGAACTGGGCTTTGATGCATGTATTGATCATCACGCTCCTGATTTTGCACAGCAATTATCAAAAGCTGTACACGTAAATCAAGCGCATCAGGGTATTGATATTTATTTTGAAAGCGTTGGTGGGCCAGTATTTGAAGCAGTTTTACCTTTACTCAATACAAAAGCACGGATTCCCGTATGTGGATTAATTGCACATTACAACGATAATCAATCATTTAAAAATGCGCATAACTCCGATGTGTTTATGCGTACAGTTTTAACTAAGCGGTTAAAAGTTCAGGGATTTATTATTTTTGATGATTATGGCGAAAAATATTCAGAATTTACCCATCAAATGAGCGCTTGGATTGATGAAGGCAAAATAAAATTTAAAGAAGATATTGTAAAAGGCCTTGAGAATGCTCCCCAAGCATTTATTGGTTTGTTAGAAGGAAAAAATTTTGGAAAGCTAGTAGTTAAAGTAGACTCATTAACTAATTACTGAGGAAACCTAATTGCAAAAACTTAAAATTTAATCACTTCAAACAACATATCTACAAAACATTCTAATTAAATCTAGGAATAAAATTTATACGTGCGTTACCGAACATAAAGTGCATAATAAAACCTTTAAAATAAGTATTGTTGTTTTAGAACTTTCTACTATAGAAATTTACTAAGGCGTGAATTTTTATAGTTTAAGGAAAATTAATGGCTGAGTTGCATAACCCACGTGAAAATCATTTGCTCAATGCTCTACTTAACAATGAGTATGCCAGATTATTTACTGGTCTAGAATTGGTACATATGCCACTGGGAGAAGTGCTTTATGAATCCGGCGGTCAGCTTAAAAATGTATATTTTCCGGTCACCTCTATTATTTCTCTATTGTTTGTGATGGAAAACGGCGCTTCTGCAGAAATTGCAGTGGTTGGCAATGAAGGTATATTAGGCATTTCTTTGTTTATGGGCGGAGAAACCACCCCAAGCCGGGCCGTAGTACAAAGTGAAGGCTACGGTTATAAACTTAAAGCACAGCTACTAAAAGATGAGTTTAACCGAGCTGGCCCTGTCATGCGGCTTTTACTTCGCTACACACAAGCACTTATTACGCAAATGGCACAAACAGCCGTGTGTAATCGTCACCATACGGTAGAACAACAGTTATGCCGCTGGTTGCTACTTAGTTTAGATAGATTAGCCAGTGATGAGTTAGTGATGACTCAAGAATTAATTTCTAACATGTTAGGTGTTAGGCGTCAAGGCGTGACTGAAGCTGCGGGTAAACTCCAACGCGCTGGTTTAATTGAATACAACCGAGGCAAAATAAAGGTCATCAATAGACCTGGCTTAGAAAAGCGCGTTTGCGAATGTTATCAAGTTGTTAAAACTGAATTCGATCGATTACTACCTTCTCTTCACGCGATAGCCCACTAGTAATAAAGTTCACTCATATTAAAGCTTTGGGGCAAAGTTAAGTTTTATTACATTGTGAATAATGTACGTTGGTGTACAGACCTCAATAAGTCTAACCAATAAAATACAATCATCAATAAAAAAATGTTTAACTTTTACTATTTAATTTTTTTCAAGATTGAAATCAATTAAAAAACACTTAATTGAAGGTGTAGCATTATGAGCAATACCATTCTTATAATGTCTGATGATAAGTCTGAAACTGAGACGCTAGCTACTTTATTGGACAAAAATAAGGGAGGTGAATTTAATGTGGAGTGCTTAGCCAAACTTTCATCTGCCATCGAACGACTTAATCATCATGGCATAGACGCCATCATTTTAGATTTACTGCTAGCTGATAGTTGTGGCATTGAAACTTTTGACCAGCTATTTGCTGTGGCGGGTAATGTGCCTATTGTTATACTTAGTGAAACAGATGAAGAAGCTTTAGCCATAAAAGCAGTAGAACACGGTGCTAAGGCTTATTTATCTACAGCCCACTTTATTGGCAATATACTGCCACTCACTTTACGCAATATTATTCAATCCAAAAAAACTGAAGCGCAATTATTTCAAGAAAAGGAATGGGCAGAAATTGTCTTAAATTCAATTAGTGATGCGGTTATTTGCACTAATTTATCAGGGCAAATAGATTATTTAAATATTGCCGCACAAAAAATGACAGGTTGGAGTAGTGATGACGCACATGGGCACCCTATAGAAAAAATATTCAATATAGTAAATCGTGATACGCGGCTGGCGCCTGATCAAAACCCAGTGTATTTAGTGCTTAAACAGAACGAGCCTATGGGGCTAAAACCAAATACGGTATTAATACGTAAAGATGGTAGTGAGGTTTCCATTCAAGACTCTTCATCGCCCATACATAATTGGGATGGTCAGATAATTGGTGCAGTAGTTGTTTTTCATGATGTTACCGAAGCTTTATCCATGACCATGAAAATGGCGCATCTTGCCCAACACGATTTTTTAACCAATTTACCAAATCGTGTTTTGCTAAATGATCGGGTATCACAAGCGATTAACCATGCTGAGCGAAGTAATTCGCAATTTGCGTTGCTATTTTTAGATTTAGATAACTTTAAGCACGTGAATGATTTACTAGGGCATGCCGTTGGCGATAAGTTATTACAATCTGTAGCAGAACGCCTTACTCAGTGCGTGCGTAAATGTGACACGGTTAGCCGTCAAGGTGGGGATGAGTTTTTAATATTACTGGCAGAATGCCTTTCAGGGGATGATGCCTCAGTTGCTGCAGATAAAATTTTAGCTGAACTCAATCTTCCTCATTTTATTACTGATAGAAATTTACACATTACCACCAGTATCGGCATTAGCGTTTATCCAAAAGATGGCCAAGATGCTGAAACTTTAATAAAAAACGCAGATAGTGCAATGTATCTAGCTAAAGAAAAAGGCGATAACAATTATCAATTTTGTACTGATGAAATGAATCGACTTGCTAATCAAAGATTAACAGTAGAAACCAACCTCAGGTTTTCACTAGACCATAACGATTTGATCTTGTTATACCAACCGAAAGTCAATCTAAAAAATGGGGAAATTGTGGGTGTAGAAGCCCTACTTCGTTCAACCCGTAAAGAGTTATTAAACATTAGCCCCAAACATTTAATAAAAGTGGCCGAAGATTGTGGCTTAATTATTCCAATAGGCCGTTGGGTGTTACGTGAAGCCTGCTTGCAGGCTACAAAATGGTTACAGTCTGGTATCTCATTTGGCAGTGTGGCGGTTAACATATCGGTGATTGAGTTTCATCAAAAGAATTTTCTTTCTGATTTAAAAGCCATTCTAAAAGAGGTTGATTTAGAAGCCCGTTATTTAGAACTGGAAATCACAGAAAGCGTATTGATGAATAAAGCTGAAGCTAGTAAGAATTTGCTTAATGAGCTTAAAAATCTAGGTATCAAGTTAGCAGTTGATGATTTTGGTACTGGGTATTCAAGTTTGAGTTATTTAAAACTTTTTCCTCTAGACATTCTAAAAATTGACCAATCATTTGTTTCAGATATCACTTCCAACGATGATAATCACAACAATGACACAAATATTATTAACGCCATAGTGAGCATGGGAAATGGCCTAAAATTAAAAGTGATTGCTGAAGGTATTGAAACTGAAACACAGTTTGCATTCTTGCAGGCAATTAACTGTGAAGATGGTCAGGGGTTTTTATTTAGCCCACCAATATCAGCAGGCGAGTTCTCAAAACTAAGTTTAAGCAAAATAAAACCGTGGTCGCATTTAATGATGCCAGTTGAAAGTTTTTAAAAGTAAAAATCACCTAACATCAAAAAGTCAAAATTAATTCGCTGTCTTCAATTCCTTAAATACACATTAAATAACCCTTATGTTCGGTAACGAACGGTTTGATGATATTTTTTAGTACAAACTCAATACATGATGTTTCAAGTAATATAAATAACATCAATGTCATATAGCTTTAGATTAAATAACTTTTAAATAAACTTGCTTTTACATTTAGGTAACTGATTACCACTGACTTTCCCCCACGTAGCCCTCACGTGGTTTTGCCCTCGATTTTTGAGGGTTTTTTTTGATTAAAATTAGTAGCTTTATTTCAACAAGCGAACTTTAATTAATTAAGTTTTACATGATTTTTTTTGGTTTCAGCACTATCATCGTCAAATTCAGTTTTCAAAATTTCATTATGTGCCATATTATATCCTCTCATATTGCTTAATAATCCATGCAAATTGCTCATGTGCTCGTCAGCCCTATCTTTAATATTTTTACGAGGCTCAAAAGATTTAATAGAATAGTTAGACTTATAAAAAGCGTCATCATTTTCTGCATCTTTAAATTTGTCTAATTGTTTTTTAGCCTTGCCTTTTAATTCTGCCCAATGTCCAACCGACCTATTCCAGCTCATTTTAATTTTCCTTTGAAGTTGAATTCTCATTTAATGGTGTAAGCACACAAACATAGATAGTTATTATATTTGGCGTAAATCTATAAAAGATTATGGGGGTGTGGCCAAGAAATATAGTCACTATCTATGTCGTGTAAACAGACATTAATATTATTTAAAATAGCTTTCTGTTTGTTAACTAACATAATTGAAAAAAAATTTATGATTAGCTACAATTTAATTATTTTTAACTGAGAATCTGTTAAGTTGAGATGGGTGTAAATATGAATGATTGTTAATTTGAACTGAGATCGTTTGAACAATTTTAAGAAATCTACCTGCCATTTAAGTTTTAATAATTTAAAGATATTTATAAACAAATCATCATAGGCATTTAAAGTTACTCAAATTATTTATAAAGATAAACATTTCTTTATATATTATAATAATTCCTTAGTAATCAATATGTTATATGTTCTATATCGCACATACAGTTTTATTTTATGTATAATAGTAGCCTTTTAAACCGCAAATCAATTTCCCTAAGTTATCACATTCAACATCGGAGGTTATTTTCTTCTCAGTTTGTTGTGACCAGTTTTGCGCATTGCATAAAATATAAGCAACTAATTGTTGCAGGAGAATGAATGGCCATAGACGAAATGACATCATCAAAAAATCAATTACTGCAATTATTTTCGGATGAAGATCTTGCCAATTTGCTTTCCAAGTGTGAGTTAGTACAACTAGAATTCAATAAGTTTTAATAAAACCCAATTGTGAAATTGAATATATTTACTTTCTAATTGAAAGCATAATTACATGGCTGCAGCCACTAGATAAACAAGTTGGGTTAGTTGTAGCACTTATTGGTAATGAAGGCATGCTGAGTATTAGCCCATTACTTGGTGTTAATACGACCTACTGCCAAGCGGTTGTTCAAAAAGCAGGCAGTGCACTACGTATCTCTGTTACTCATTTAATAAGTATGTTTGAAACGCAACAAGCACTGAATAATATTTTAAGACATTATATTTTTTGTTTTGCTTAGTCAGGTCATGCAAATGGCTGGATGCGTTAGATTTCATTTAATAGAGCAACGCTTGGCACGTATATTATTAATGATTAAAGATCGCGCTAACTCAACTGAGTACCAAATCACTCAAAAATCACTCGCTAATATGCTGGGTGTGATACGTGTTAGCATCAGTGAAGCTGCTGCTGTTTTACAAAGAAAAAATCTAATCAGTTATAACAGAGGTCATGTGAATATTCATGATATCCCAGGATTAGAAGCGCTAACTTGCAATTGTTATAATAAAGATAAAGGGATTTACCAAAAGCTTCTAAATGCAATTCCCAATATACTCACTGATTAAACCTTAATAAATCATAGTATGCGCGCTTGCGTACAGACGGCAATTAAGGCCTACTTTATTTTAGAATACTTAGTGTATAAGTCGATTTTGGTATAAATACACTCCCCGACAGGAAGTTAATTCCAATGCGTTGAAACACTACTGGCACTGCATTACATCACGCCAAAAGTTGTAGGAGGATATATTGCCGTTTACAAAAGGTATTTTAGTGACTAACAGCTTAATAGAGTTATTTTCAACAAAAGACAGAATAGATTTAATTGAACGCTGCGAAGTGGTAAATCTTGTTTTTGGTGATGTAATCGGTAATCCTAATGACCATATTCAACATGTGTTTTTTCCATTAGATAGCATTATTTCTTGGCTAAAAACTATAGATTACAATGTTGCGTTAGGGGTAGCGCTAATTGGCAGTGAAGGCATGCTATGTGTAGGCCCACTATTAGGCGTTAATATAACGCCGTGTCGGGCTGTGGTACAGAAAGGTGGAGGAGCTTTGCGCATAGAGGTGTCAAGCTTTATGAAGCTTCTAATAAACCGTGCTGAAATGGAAAGTATTTTAAAGCGTTACATTTTTGTTTGCTTTAACCAAACTATGCAAACCGCTGCATGCGCACACTTTCATTCGATTGAACAACGATTAGCAAGAACGCTGCTTATGCTAAAAGATCGTGCCCAATCTGACAGTTTTCATATCACGCAAGAGTCTTTAGGAACCATGCTCGGCGTGAGGAGAGTTGGTATAACAAAAGCAGCCATTGTATTGCACAAAAAAAAACTAATAAGCTATTCTAGAGGTGAGCTTGGCATAGATAATGCTCTTGAGCTTGAGGCTATTTCTTGTCATTGTTATCAATCAGATAAAGAAATTTATAATCAAATATTAAAACTCAAACTTATTGATTAATAACATCTTGTTGATTAATCACAAATATTGATCACTTGCTACTCTCTTGAATATCAAACAATAGTTCCGAAAACTTTCCCAACAATCGCTGTGATGCTCATGGCTAAAGCGCCCCAAAAAACCACCCTCAGTGCACCTTTTACAATGGAAGCCCCACCAGCGTAGGCTGCTGTTCCGCCCAAAATACCAAGCGTGATAAAGGCAACTGTTGATACTACCTCAGCCATTAGCGTGCTAGGTGCGAGTAACGCTGCAATAAATGGTATTGTTGCGCCCAATGAAAACGAGCAGGCAGACACTAATGCAGCTTGAATTGGCTTTGCCCGAAATGCTTCTGTGATTCCAAGTTCTTCTCTGGCATGTGTTGCTAATGCATCTACAGACATTAATTTTTCTGCTACCTGCTTTGCTAATGGCTCATCTAATCCTCTAGTGACATAAATTGAGGTTAACTCAAGTAACTCTCGTTCTGGCTCGTTTAGTAGCTCGTGTTTTTCTCGCGCAATATCTGCATTTTCTGTATCTGCTTGAGATTGCACAGATACATATTCTCCCGCAGCCATCGACATGGCGCCTGCAGCCACACCTGCAACACCCATTAATAAAATATTCTGGTGAGCGGCCCCACCAGCCGCAACACCTACCAGCAAACTTGCTATAGAAATAGTGCCATCATTAGCCCCTAAAACAGCCGCACGTAGCCATCCTATACGGTCCGATTTATGTAGTTCTTTGTGAATATGCAATGACAAAATAGGCCCCTGGCTGAAAGAATATTAATTACTTTTAAATGACTTTTGATGCAATTGCCGAAAGCAAAATGGTGCGTAAACCGCTATTAGCAAACGTGGTTTTTAGTGTATTGATTAAGTTTTGTAAAGCAGTAATGTCTCCGTATACCATAAACTGCACTTTTTGCTGGCGACCTGTCACTTGCTCTTTAAGGCTAAGCTTGCTGTTGGTTGTACCATGCGCACTGACATGGCTTGAAGTAAAACCAGAAAGTGCTGGTTGTTCTAGCAATAAATCTGCAATAACTTCTTCCAGCTTTGGTGACACTACTAAAATTAAAAGCGCTAAATTTAAAGCTTCTTGATTTAAAGTCTCTTGGTTTAAAGTCTCTTGGTTTAAAGTCTCTAGATTTAAAGTATCTGGATTTAACATTTCTTGTTCCATATTGTGCTCCTACCTGAAAAATCTACGATAAAAAATGGGTAACAGCACCAGTGTGAGTAAGGTGGAAGTGACTAAGCCACCAATCACTACTATGGCTAATGGTCGTTGAATTTCAGAGCCCGGGCCCGTTGCAAACAATAACGGCACTAAGCCAAATGCGGCAATACTAGCTGTCATTAGCACGGGCCTTAAGCGCCTTTTTGCACCCTCTATCACGATGCTCAATTTATCTAAGCCTTGCGCTTCTAGTTGATTAAAATAACTCACCATTACCACGCCATTGAGTACTGCAATACCAAGCAGCGCAATAAACCCAACCGAAGCGGGTACCGATAGATACTCACCCGAAATCCATAAGGCAAAGACGCCACCTATCATGGCAAATGGAATATTAGATAAAATAAGAACAGCCTGTTTGATAGACCCAAAAGTAGCAAACAAAATTAAGGCAATTAAACCTATAGCCACAGGCACAACAATCGCCAAACGGGCAGATGCACGTTGTTGATTTTCAAACTGCCCGCCCCATTTGATTGAATAGCCTTCGTCCATTTTCACTTCTGCCTGTACCCTTTTTTTTGCTTCTTGTACAAAACTTACCAAATCACGCCCTTGCACGTTTGAAGTCACCACAACCATGCGTGCGCCTTGTTCCCTATCCACTTTTACTGGACCTTCAGTACGTTCAATTTTAGCAACGGTTGATAGCGGAATATTGGTGCCGTTAGATAGCGTAAGCATTAAATTACCGAAATCTGCTGGCGAACCTTGTAGGCTTTCACTGCCTTTTAGTATGACTGGTGTGCGTTTTTGCCCTTCATGCACAATACCAACCTGCTCACCTTCTAATTGCGCACGTAGTATGGCTTCGATTTCCGTAATACTCAAACCAAGCCTACCCGCGGCTTCACGATCTATTTTAATTTGCAAATATTGAACGCCACTATTTTGCGGTGTGTAAACATCTAAATTACCGGTTATGGATTCTAAAATTTTGATGATTTGTTGTGCTTTATCATCAAGTACATTTAGGTCACTACCAAATATTTTGATCGCTAAATCGCCCCGCACGCCCAGTATCATCTCATTTACACGCATATCGATGGGTTGCGTAAAGCTATATTCCAGCCCTGGCATTTGTAACATTGCTTGGCGAATTTCATCAATCAGTGCTTCTTTTGTTTTCATGCGCCATTGATTTACTGGTTTTAAAATCAAGAAGTTATCCGTCTGGTTTAAGCCCATGGGGTCTAAGCCTAATTCATCTGAACCCACTCTGGAATAAACACCTGTTACCTCTGGCACCTTTGCCATAATGGCGCGCTGCAAATTGGTATCAGTGATGATGCTTTGTTTTAGATTAATTGATGGCAATTTTTCCACGCCCACAATAATGCTGCCCTCATCCATCACCGGCATAAACGTTTTGCCAATTTGGATATACACAACTCCTGTTAAGCCTAACAAGATAAACGCGCCAATGACAATGATTTTGGCATGCGCTAAAGACCATGCTAATACTGGCTCATAAACCGTTAAAGCTTTTCTAATCAAATATGGCTCATCATGACTCACTTCTTTTAGCAAGAATGAAGCTAACACTGGGATGATAGTGAGCGATAAAATCAGCGAACCAGCAAGTGCAAAAATAATCGTGAGTGCCACTGGCGTAAATAATTTGCCTTCTAAGCCTTGCAAGGTGAGTAAAGGCAAAAATACCGTGATAATAATGAGTACACCAGCAGTTACTGGCACACTCACCTCGCGCACTGCTCTGTAAATTAAGTGCATTCTAGGCAATGTGCCTCTACATTTGGTATCAGCTAAATTTGAGACGATATTTTCTACCACAACAACGGCAGCATCTACCAACATCCCAATGGCAATGGTCAACCCGCCTAAACTCATTAAATTGGCAGATAAGCCAAATTGGCGCATCATTAAAAAAGTAAATAGCGCCGCTAAAGGCAAGGTAAGGGCAATGGTGAGTGCTGCTCTTAAATTACCTAAAAACAGCACTAACAATATAACTACTAAGACAACGGCTTCTAGTAATGCTTTAGTGACTGTATTGACTGCACGCTCAACTAAATCACCTCTATCATAAAATATGTTGATCTTTACTCCTTTTGGCAAGCTGGGCGCCATTTCAGAAAGCTTAGCTTTTACGCCTTGCACCAGCTTTTGTGCATTTGCACCACGCAGTCCCAGCACTAAACCCTGAACCCCCTCACCTTTACCATCGGTAGTTACCGCGCCGTAACGTGTCATTGAACCTATACGTACAGTAGCTACATCAGCTACTTTAACTGGCATACCCTCTGTTGTACGTACTATTGTGTTTTGAATGTCTGCTATGGTTTTAAAACCACCTTCAGCGCGCACTAGTAGCGATTCTTCTCCTTCACTCAACCTACCTGCGCCACCGTTGCTGTTATTACTTTCCAACACTTTTTGTAAAGCATCAATGGCAACACCGCGTGCGTACATGCGGGCATTATCTGGCACAATTTCAAAAGTCCGTGCCAAACCACCTAATACGTTGACATCGGCCACCCCAGCCACTGTGCGAAGCTGCGGGCGGATCACCCAATCGAGCAGGCTACGTTTTTGCTCTAAAGTGAGGGTATCGCTTTCTACCGTAAACATAAACATTTCGCCTAGCGGCGTGGTCATGGGAGCTACACCGCCAGAAATATCACTTGGTAAATCAGACCACACCGCATTTAAGCGCTCTGCCACTTGTTGGCGCGCCCAATAAATATCAGTGCCATCAGTAAAATCAACTGTGATATCGGTGAGTGCATATTTAGCAACGGAGCGTAACCCAGCTTGCTTGGGAATACCCAACATTTCTACTTCTATGAGTGCCGTAATACGCGCCTCTACTTCTTCTGGCGTCATACCTGGTGCTTTAACAATAATTTTTACTTGGGTAGAAGACACATCGGGGAAAGCATCAATGGGCAAAGCTTGATAAGCCAAACCACCTGCAGCTGCTAACGCTAATGTGAGTATAAGCATAAGCAGCCGCTGAGTAAGCGCAAATTTTATGAGGTTAGTCAGCATTATTCAGCTCCCAAACCAAGCCAAACGCCTTTAATGGCTAATAAGCCAGAAATGGCGATTTTCTCATTGCCTGTGAGTTGGCTATCAATCACCACCTCATCCGCCTGTTCTGAAATCACTTTCACACTCACTGGATGAAACCCATTTTTAGTTTGAATAAATAGCCAGTTTTTAGCGCTATTTTTTTTAGTGCCGCTTTTAGGGCCATTTTCAATGCCATGCTTAATTAATGCCGCTTTAGGTATAGTTAAATATTGTGTCTCACCGCTCAAGCTAATCTCCGCCTCAACAAACTGCCCAGGTGATAGCAGCTCGTTGTTTTTAGTGATTTCAGCACGAAGATCCAATGTTTGATCCGCTTTATTTACATGGCGAATAATGGCGATAAGTTTGCCGCTGGCTTGAAACTTTGGCACATGCACAGGCATGCCGATTTTAATTTGCTGTAAATTTTCTAACGGTGCGTGAATTTCAAGCCATAACGGATTTAAACGACCAATGCGATAAAGCGGCATGCCCATTTCAACACGCTGCCCAGTGATGACCATTTGCTCCAGCACCACGCCATCCATCGGCGCCACCAAAGTCATACCGTTACTCATACCTTTAGCAGAATTAAGCTTGGCTATAGCAGGGTCATCCATGCCTGCTAATCTTAATGCTTGTTTACGCTGCGCCAATAGCGCTTTTATCTCTTCTTGTGCACTTTCAGTTTCTAAATAGCGGCGCTCTGGAATAATGCCATCTTTAAAAAGTGCTGCATCTCGTACAAAACTTTTGGCTATAAGCTTGTTTTGTGTGAGTGCCTGTAAGTAATCTTTTTGCAAATTGACCAAATCTGCACTCATTAAATGGGCGATGGCTTGCCCCTTTTTTACTGGCTGCCCCGCGGCAATAAATAGCTGATCAATTAAGCCAGATTGCGCTGCGCTCACTACGCGCTCCTGCCCAGTAGGTATCACAACTTCTGCAGGAAAACGCCGGATAGTCATGCTGGTATTTTTACTTAAACCAGTAACAGTTACGCCTAAGCTTTGTTGTTGTGTAGCCGTCATTGCTATATCTGCTGTTAGCGCTTTATCTGCTGCTTGGACAACACTAGATAACGCACATAAAATGATTAACACTAATAATTTGTAACTCATGGCAAAACTCCTACTGCTTGATTGTAGCGGGCGATATCCCACTGCAATTGGATTTGACGGGATGTAAAAGCACGCTCAGTTTCTGCTGTTTGCGCTTGAATGCGCATTAAACTAGTTAAATCTAGCTCACCTAATTTGAATGCTTTTTGCGCTAGCCTAATGCTTTCTTTTGCAATATCAAACTGCTCACTTGCGATAATAAGTTCAGCGCGGCTGATACTTAAGTTATGCTCGGCCTCATGCATGGCTGTTTTTAATGAAAAATGGATGCTGTCACGCTCACTTAAAGCACTACCAAGGTTGAGCTCTGCTGCTGCTTCAATGGGTGCAGCATGAGTCTCTTCACCAAATGGAATACGTACTTTTAAACCCACACTATCGTTAAACGTGTTATCAAAAGCGCCTTGCATGCGACGTATATTGACTGAAACTTGTAAGTTTTCATGGCTTTCAATTTGTGCCAAATTACGCTCAGTTTCAGATAAACCAACTTTAGATTGTGCCTCCAGCCAAATTGGAGATTGGCGATAGTCTTCTAAGTTTGATTGTTTTTCTTTAATAGCCCCAGGAATCTCTTTGAGTCCCGTGAGTAAATAGTAGCGATGCCGTGCATGCATCACCTCGGCCTCGGCATGCAGTTTTTCTCGTTCAACGCGTAAGGTTTCTTGTTGTGCTAAAAGAAAATCTGTTTTGGCTAGCTCGCCCGCTTTAAAGCTTTTTTCAACATCGCGCTGTAGGTTTTGAGACAGTTCAAGTTTGGCGCTAGCGAGTGCAAAGCTATTATTGTTAAGCGTCACATCCCATATCGCTTCCCTTACCAAGCCAGCCACCTGCAACTTTAAACTTTGCCTGCTAACTTCCAAGTTGGATTGCGTTGCATCTGCAACTTTTGTACGATTACTTCGCTGATTAGGCAACCAAACAGGAAGTTCTAACTCTGCCTGCCAATCACTCTCGCCACGCCCGCTGGCTAGCGCATCATTTTGATGACCTATAGTAATTGAAGGCGCCTTAGGTAATGTTGCATTTGCCACGCTGTTTCTTGCACTTAATAAGGTATCGCGTGAGTGCAATGTAGCTTGTAGGGGATGGCGTAAAAAAGCTTTTTCTAATACATCATGTAGTTTTAAATTTGGGTTAACCACTAAAACATCAAGGTGGTCAGCATTCGTTTCAGCGTTAGCTTTTAGAGTGACACTAAGACTGAGCAATAGCAATAGCGCCATTGGTAACCAATATTGGCTGACTTTGTTCATGAATTTCTCCTGAAAACAATTTAATAGCACACGCGATTAATTGCGGATGCTAACGACTAAAATTGAATCAAAAGTAAGGAGGTGAGCGAGGTGCGGCGTTGGTTCTAAGGTAGAGCGGTCTAAAATGCTTGAAAACAAATATGGGATTAAATATTTGGCATATGATGATATTTGAAGAAATTACAAATAAAAATACCAATAACGGCAATGGTAAATATTTGAAGTTTTGCACAACGCCCTTATCGATACTTACAATGTCTGAAACGCCCAAATTACTTCTCAGTGTAGGTACTTTATCTTGTATTTGAGCAATATCATCCGCATGCATATGAATACCATGCCCTAATTCTGGTCTATCACCTTCAAGATGCGCATGTATCAATGGTGATATGGTTTGCAAAACTGCAAACCACAGCAATATCACCCATATCATTTTTTTTCGTGTCATTGATAACATACTATTAATATACCAGCCAATGCTTAAAAAAACAAATTTATCATATAAATCAATGATTAAGATATTAGCTTTAAATCTCATTTATGTTCGGTCTGTTGTGTCAGATATGACCTACTTGAAAATAAGAGGAAACCTGTCATCACTTACTATTAGATAAATTGATACTGTGGGTTAATATTTATGGAGTAAAGAAATGAGTAAAACATCAATTTTTGTCGCCAGCATAACATTATTAGCATTAAGTGCCTGTACTGAAACTGCAAAACTTCCTGCATCTGCTGGATTTGGCGCTAATCCAGATTTATCACAAATGAATAAAAAAATGATTGCAACCATCAATGTTGCAAAAGCTGTTGGCTGGCCAGAAAACACCACGCCTATAGTGGCAGGTGGTAATAGTGTAAAAGCTTTCGCGACTAACTTAGAGCATCCACGATGGTTATATGAATTACCTAATGGAGATGTCCTAGTTGCAGAAACCAATCACAAAGAAAAAAGTGACGGCTTTAGCCCTAAAGCATGGATTGCTGGTAAATTAATGGCAAATGGCGGTGCAGCAGTACCTAGCCCAAATAAAATTATGTTGTTGCGCGATACTAA
>JAYVFU010000018.1:0-56960 GCA_043772865.1 Methylophilaceae bacterium | reverse complement strand
CGGTGATTATGACAACTGCTTCGCTAGGTTTTCAAGATGATTTTCCAGAAGCTGCTGGTGCCTTTAATGCTTCTGGTCACGATGCTGTTTCTTCATCTACTTTAGAGAGTTTTTCTGGTTTAACGGCAGGTGCATTAGACGGTAACGACTTCGCTTACGAAGGCTCAGCACTTAAACAAACTTTCAGCGTGAATGCAGGCGATAAGCTTAGCTTTGACTGGAATTTCTTCACCAATGAAGCTGCTAATGCCAGCCCAGATTTTGCATTTTTTAGCATTAACGGCGTATTGACTAAATTGGCTTCAAGCGCCAACGCTACTAATGCCAGCGTACCTTATGCTTTTTCTACAGGCAAATCTACCTTTAGCCAAACCTTCACATCAGCGGCTACAGTCAGCCTAGCTTTTGGGGTAACAGATGTCACAGACTACAACGTGACTTCAGCATTGTGGTTAGATAATGTCGCGGTAACGTCAGTAGCGGCAGTACCAGAGCCAACTACCTATGCCATGATGTTGGCAGGTTTAGGTTTATTAGGTGCTATTGCAAAGCAACGTCGCAATCTTAAATAAACGCTGTTCATAAAAGATTGCGCATTTGTGACAAAACCGTCACAAATATGCAACTTTTCTGTAAAGAACATTAAGTAATATTGTCATCTAAATATAAATAGGCGACATTTTGCTGTGAAAACTTCTGTTCATTTCCCTGAATTAAAGCAACCAAAAGCTAATACTGTAGCTAAAAAAATGGCTCTCAGCCGAGGTTTTACGCTGTTAGAGCTACTGGTAGTGATGGTGATTATCGGTCTGCTTGCTGGTTATGTTGGCCCTAAGTATTTTGAGCAAATTGGCAAGTCTGAAACTAAAACCGCTAAAGCGCAAATTGATTCACTCGGTAAAGCCCTAGACCAATACCGTATTGATACTGGGCATTATCCAAACACCGAACAAGGTTTGAGTGCGCTTAACAAGCTCCCGGCAAACGAGGCTAAATGGTCTGGACCCTATTTAGCTAAAGGCGTACCAAATGACCCGTGGGATAAGCCATATCAATATAAATCACCAGGTGAGCATGGTGATTATGATTTATTTACTTTGGGCAAAGATGGTCAGCCTGGCGGTGTAAAAGAATCAACTGATGTGGTGAACTGGTAAGCACCATGGTCGTTTTGGACATTACGTCTTATGGACTTTGAAGTTCGCGCTGTACGCGGTGGTGAAATTGTTTCACTCATCATTGCGGCCAATCATCAAGCTGATGCGATGGAGCAGGCGACTGCAAAAGGTTATGTGGCAATTCATGCTAAGTCTAAAGCAACTGGTAGTTTTACAGGTTTTAAGTTTAAGCAATCACAACACTTTCCTTTAGTGCTGTTTAGCCAAGAGTTGCTAGCCTTGCTAGAGGCTGGGCTTAATCTGGTTGAAGCCATTGAAGCGCTGGCAGAGAAAGAAATCCGTAGTGAAGTTAAACAGGTGTTGGATGCTTTATTGCAAGCACTTTATGAAGGTCAAACATTTTCTGCCGCACTCAATCTGATGCCTATTGCTTTCCCGCTACTTTATATAGCCACAGTGCGTGCCAGTGAAAAAACGGGTGATTTACCTGAGGCACTTAGCCGCTATGTGGCCTATGAACATCAGCTAGGTTTAGTTAAAAAGAAAATCATTAGCGCCTCGATTTACCCTGCTTTATTAGTAGGCGTTGGTGGCTTGGTGATTATGTTTTTGCTTGGGTTTGTGGTGCCTAAATTTAGCAAAATTTACGAAGGCACGGGTGGTAACTTACCATTTTTATCACAAGTATTATTGGCCTGGGGCGTGTTTATTGAAAGCCATGGCAAACAAATGCTCATTGCAGTCGTCCTTGGCATAGCTGCATTAGGTTACGGATTTTCTTTAAGTGCGGTACGCAAATGGATCACACAATTATTTTGGCGTATCCCTGCATTGGGCGAGCGTTTGCGTATTTTCCAGCTAGCACGTTTTTATCGCACTCTCGGCATGTTGCTCACAGGAGGTACCCCAATTATCCCCGCGTTGGAGTCTGTTTCTGGTTTGTTGCAAGTATCACTACGCAGCAAAATGCAACAAGCTTCACTGGCGATTAGTCATGGCCAGCCTATCTCTATGGCCATGGAACTTACAGGGCTAACTACGCCAGTGGCTTTGCGCATGTTACGTGTGGGTGAACGTGGCGGAAAAATCGGCGATATGATGGAACGTATCGCTGCATTTTATGATGAAGAATTAGCCCGTTGGATTGATTGGTTTACCAAACTGTTTGAACCTATTTTGATGCTAGTAATTGGTTTGGTCATTGGCGTTGTGGTGCTGTTGCTCTACATGCCAATATTTGAATTAGCGGGGAATATTCAATGAATATGCCACAAGAAATCCCGCTAATTAAAATAGTTTTAACACAAATCTCCAAAGCCAAAACGCTCGCTAAAACTGAAAAGCGCAGAGCGATTGAAGTGCTAGAAGGCTTAGTAGATTGCTCGCAAGAGGATTTTCTACAAGCCCTTGCGGATGCAAGTGATTACACGCCAGTTAGCATGAGAGAAATGCACGCTTACACGCCTGCATTTGAGCTGATTCCATTTAATTTAGCGCAAAAAAAAGAGTGCATTGCTTTTGACAATGCTGGCAGCTTGTTACTAGTATTTGCCGATGTGTTAAATCCACAGCTCCAAGACTGGGCCCTAGAGCATGTTAAACCTGCATTTGAATGGCGTTTAGCGCATCGCAGTGATATTGCCGCGTACTTAGCGCGCCATGAAGAAACCATGCGGGCGATGGATGGTTTAAATCATGAATCCGAAGTTAAATCACTGGATGCAGATGAGGCGGTAGAGCACCTATCGCTTAAATCAATTAACGAAGATACCAACCCAATCGTTAAGCTCATCAACTCTACGCTTTATGATGCCTTAAAAGTTGGTGCCAGCGATATTCATCTGGAATGCTCTGGCAGTGGCTTAGCGATTAAATACCGTATAGATGGCGTGATGGCGGCAATTGGCGGCATGCAGGGCAGCGATAGTGCAGACCAAGCCATATCCAGAGTTAAAGTCATGTCGCAGTTGGATATTGCGGAGCGACGTATCCCACAAGATGGACGCTTTAAAGTGATTGCACAAGGGCGCGAAGTCGATTTTCGCGTATCGATTATGCCCAGTGTATTTGGTGAAGATGCTGTATTGCGTGTGTTAGATCGCAAAGCTTTATCTGATGAGGCGCGAGGCTTAAGTTTGCATGTTTTGGGTTTTGATGAAAAAACCATTGCGCAGTTTAGGCGTTTAGCTTCAGAGCCTTATGGCATGGTGCTGGTCACAGGGCCAACGGGTTCTGGTAAAACCACCTCACTGTATGCCGCTATTTCAGAGGTTAATACTGGGCATGACAAAATTATCACCATCGAAGACCCTGTGGAATATCAGCTGCCAGGTGTGCTGCAAATACCAGTGAATGAGAAAAAAGGGCTGACGTTTGCCCGCGGTTTACGCTCAATTTTACGGCATGACCCCGATAAAATCATGGTGGGTGAAATTCGTGATGCTGAAACCGCTCAAATCGCCGTGCAAGCTGCGCTCACTGGTCACTTAGTGTTTACGACTGTTCACGCCAATAGTGTACTGGATGTGATTGGACGTTTTATGCACATGGGGGTAGACCCATACAATTTCGTTGCGGCGATGAACGGCATTATGGCGCAACGTTTAATTCGTGGCGTTTGCCCACATTGCGCTGAAGATTATGTCCCAGATGCACAATTATTAGCTGACTCCGCTATCAGCTTGGAGGCGGCCGCCAACATGCAATTTAAGCATGGGCCTGGTTGCGGTCACTGCCGAGGTACTGGCTATAAAGGACGGAAAGCAGTGGCAGAACTGTTGATATTAAACGATGAATTACGTGAAATGATTGTTGCACGTGAACCTATCCGCAAGCTTAAAGATGCCGCAAAACGTAGCGGCATGCGCACTTTGCGTGAGGCAGCAGTAGAAGCAGCAGGTAATGGCATCACCACTTTACAAGAGATAAATCGTGTTACGTTTATTGCCTAGCCTACTTTTTAATGAGGTCAAGATTGAGCTTAGTAGTAGCCACATTGCGATGATTACCACGGCGGCTGGATTTAATAAGCGTGTGCTTGATAAGCAATTTTTGGCGCTGAATTCGCAAGATGATATTTTTGGCCAATTAAATATCGTGCTTACTAAGCTTAAGCCACAAAAAAACAGCCTGCTTAAAGTGATTTTAGCTAGCGATTTTGTGCGCTTTTTGGCTTTACCTGCGCACCACATCAGCATGAGTGCAGTAGATAAAAATGCTTATGCAACAGCAGCTTATCGTGAAGTTTACGGTAATGTGGTAGATATCTGGCAGGTTCAATGTGATGATGCAGCGCCAAATAGAACGACTATAGCCACTGCCATAGACCAGAAATTATTCACTCAATTAACTGCAATTGCAGAAAAACATAGCTTGAAATTAGCGAGTGTGCAGCCGCAACTCATGCCGATATTTAATCAATTTAAGCATGAGCTCAAAACAGGGGATCTGTATTTTTGTGTGATTGAATCCAATAGATTACTGTTTACGCATTTAAAAAATGGACACTGGCAAAGTTTGCGTAGTTTAGTACTAGAGACGGATTGGCAAAACCAATTAGCTAGCCTCGCAAAACGTGAACAATTGCTTACAGAAAGCTTGGTCACAGAAAATCTCATTAGCAGGCAACTTATGATTTATGCGCCTGCTGAAAAAAGTGTGACTTTGCCAGTGATAGCTGGCTGGATTGTTAAGCGGATTGGGCATGTTGCAATGAGTACGGCAGATAGACATTACACCATGTTGGAAGTCGCCCTATGAGTATGTTCAATTTGAAAGCTGCGCCCACACTTGATTTGGATTTTATTCAGGCTAAGCCCTATTTTAAATGGTCATGGATAGGTGCGGTATTGCTATTACTAGGCTTGGTCAGTACCTATATCACTTGGCTAGCGCATCAGAAAATCACTGCCCAACAAGCGGAAGTTAGTTTGGCTTTGCAAAACGTTGAATATCAAAAAAATCAATTGATATTGAATAAAGCGGCGAATAAAACGGCTAGAGAAAATACGTTAAAAAGTAATATCAATCTTATTAAACCAGAACAATTTAAAGAATTGCAGTTGACTACTAATGCGTTGAATATGCCGTGGAATGGTCTGTTGGACGGTTTAGAACAATCTAGTTTTGCAGATGTTGCGGTGCTTGGTTTACAGCCAGATGCTAAAAAAAGGCTGCTCACAATATCGGGTGAGGCGAAAAATTTGCCCACAGTGCTTGCTTATATAGATCGCTTAGAAAAGCAGCCCATGCTGGATAAAGTGATTTTACAAAAACATAACGTGAGCGAAACCGATAAAGATAAGCCAGTACGGTTTACGCTGCTCGCAAACTGGCAAACTGATTTGATGTCAGGTATAGAAAAATGAACCAGACCTCGTTACTCAATTGGCCTGTGTTGCAGTGGCAGATTAAGCAAATTATTAAGCAAGTTGGCTTGTTAGGCTTAGTTGGTCTAACGCTGATGTTGGTGAGTTTAACGGTTTATTTGCTGACAGTATTGCCAGCACAACATCAGCTTGCCAGTAGCCAGCTCAACCTAGCTGAAGTTAAACAATCTAGCCATCAGCTAACATCAAAAGCACTTCAAGTTGAGCGTGATCCAGTCGCGGACATGACAAAATTTTATGCAAGCTTTCCTAAAGGCGCGAGCTTGTCTAGCTCACTCAGGCTCATTCAACAAACCGCTATTCAGCATAAGTTAGAATTAAATCGTGGTGATTACAAGCTGACCTTAGCTAAGCCTGCAGCAGCAAATGATGAACTAGTGCGTTATGAAGTGCAACTACCAATTAGTGGGCAATATCCACAAATGCGGGCTTTTATTAATGGCGTGTTGCAAAAAATCCCCAATTTAGCACTCAGTGAAATACAAATGAAGCGTGAAAATAGCCTGCTGCCTACCGTTGAAGCGCGCCTGTTGTTGGTGTTGTATGTGAAGGGCGATGCATGGCAATAAGCTCAAGCAAAAACTTAGCTCAACCTAAAAGCAACTTAGTGTTGTATGTGGTTTTAGCGATTACGCTAGCCTTAACGGGGTGGATGGCTTTTGACGGGAGCGATGAGCCTGATGCTTCATCTGCCGTAGAAGTTAGACATCAAGATAGGGTGCGTCCATTAGTTACTCAGCCAATTTCTCAACATGAGCAAGCTCGCAATCAAACGAGCGATGCACATTCTTTACCGCTATTCTATTCGCTCGATAATTCTCAAAGTGACCGTCTAGCCAGCACAAAAAAAATACAGGATCTATTTAAACCGCATACATGGTACGTACCGCCGCCTGTTAAAAAAGTGGTTCAATTGGCACCACCACCACCTGTTGCACCGCCTGCGCCCTTTAACTATATGGGCAAGTTAGAAAATTCCCCAAAAGGCACGCTGATATTTTTAATGGCCAATAACACGTTATATTCGGTGATAAAAGGTGAAAAAATTAACCCACAGTGGCGCTTGGATAGTGAGGATATAAACACAATTAAGCTCACTTACTTACCACTACAGTTACCACAAGTGCTGATTAAATCAGCTAAAAATAGCGCAGTTTCAAATGTTGCCAATACGCAAGTAAATAGCGCAGCACAATTAGAGAATGCTGCACAAATAGATAACGCAACAACAGAAAATAATTTATAGAGAAGTCTTCATGAGCTTAAAGAATCACTCACCTTTTACTTCTAACAAAATGCCCCTTAACAAAATGCTCAGTAAGTTACTACTTGCATTGGTTACTTTGCATCTTAATGGTTGTGCTTTTGCCCCATGGCAAGAATCAAAAATCGCAGGTAAAGCGCCAGAAGAAAAGGTGAGCCTTGCTAAAGCCGCGTTAGCTAAAAAGCCAGAGGATACTTTGCCACGTAAAAATTTACTGTTAAGCCAAGAGTTAGCAGTCACTACACTCATTAGAGATGCCGAAACTGCCAGAAAAAATAACCAATTAGCTGATGCCAACGCATTATATGATCGGGTGCTCGCTCTATTGCCAGATGATACAAGCGCGATGAATGGCAAAGCGGCGGTTCTACGCGAATTGGCCAATAATAAAAAAATAGCCACAGCTAATGAATTAGTCGCATCCAATAATCCTGATGCAGCAAAAGCATTAGTACACCAAATCTTACTGCAAGATCCTCAGAACACGGCAGCATTAGCATTACAAATGCAGATCAATGAAAAATCTACACCCATTAAAACTGAACCGCCAAGCTTAAAGCCTGTTTCAGATAAACCCATTACATTAGAGTTGCGCGAAGCTAATATTAAAGTGGTGTTTGAGGCACTATCACGCGCCACAGGCATTAATTTTATTTTAGATAAAGATATTAAGCCTGATACAAAAGTGACGGTGTTTCTTAAAAAAGTGCGTTTTGAAGATGCTTTAGAAACTGTGCTGGCCACCAATGGATTGCAGAAAAAAGCGCTATCAGACAACAGCGTGCTTATTTTTCCTAACTCGCAACAAAAGCTTAAAGATTACCAAGATTTAGTGATTAGAAGTTTTTACCTCAATAACACCACGGCTAAACAAGTGGCCGCTTTGTTAAAAACCATGGTAAAAACTAAAGATATTTTTGTAGATGAACGCCTCAATATGATTGTGATGCGTGATACGCCAGAGGTGATTCGCGTGGCAGAAAAACTCATCGCCGCCAATGATTTAGAAGACCCAGAAGTGATGCTGGAAATTGAAGTGCTAGAAGTCAGCCGCTCTCGTTTGCAGGAGTTAGGCGTGGAATACCCAAATCGTATCGCTGTTAATAACTTGAGTAATATTGCCACCACCACTACAACAGCTGTTGCCACAGCAACCACTTCTGTACTAACAGAACAACCTTTAACACTTAAAAGTTTACAAAATTTAAGTTCAGGCTCGCTTAATGTTTCACCAAATCCAGCAATTAATTTTAGAAAAACGGTAGGCGACGTTACGCTGCTTTCTAACCCACGCATTCGCGTGCGCAATAATGAAAAAGCAAAAATATTAATAGGTGACAAAGTGCCTATCATCACCAGCACTGCGGCTGTTAATGCGGGCGTGGCTGAAAGTGTGCAATATATTGATGTGGGTTTAAAGCTAGATGTAGAACCACGCATTACTGCTGATGACCATGTCAATATCAAAGTAGCATTAGAAGTTAGCTCTTTAGGTGAGCGTACCGTCACCCGTACGGGTACCGTGGCTTATACGATAGGCACACGTAATGCCAGTACTTTACTGCGTTTAAAAAATAATGAAACGCAAATATTAGCGGGTTTGATTTCTGATGATGAGCGCAAAAACAGTAGTCGTTTACCAGGCTTGGGTGATATTCCGTTGTTAGGACGGTTATTTTCTAATCAAACAGATTCTAAAAGTAAAACAGAAATTGTGCTGGCGATTACGCCACGTATTATTAGTAATATTGTGCGACCTCAAGCCGAAATTACAGAATATTGGTCTGGCACGGACACTGTAATTTCTGATAAGCCGCAAATCAATATTCCTTCAGGCGGTGCGCCAGATGACCCTCGCGATACTATTAGAGCGCGTATTCGAGCCCTCCAGCAACAGCAGCAAGAACAACCCGACGCACCAGCGCCGCAAATTCCAGTAGATACGGTAGTGGAGCCTGTTATACCCGTACAAAGCCCAGTAGAAACCCCTGTTATTAATACAGATGGCAGTGTACCAGCGCCCGCTGACCCTAATTTAGCCCCATAAATCAACCAAATATGGCGCTTAATTATCATCATCGACAAGCAGCAGGCTTTACGTTAATAGAGCTAGTGGTCACAGTTACTATCGTCGCTATATTGGGTTCAGCCATTTTTCCTATGATGCAACTTAATATCAAACGTGCTAAAGAGAGCGAGTTGCGTGCAGATTTACGGCAAATGCGTGAGGCGATTGATGCTTATAAAAAAGCCGTGGATGATGGCAAAATTAAAAAAAATATTGAGCAATCTGGCTATCCACCCAATTTAGAGGTGCTAGTCAATGGTATAGCTGATGAAAAAGATATTAATAAAAAGAAAATCAAGTTTTTACGGCGCATACCTGTAGACCCCGTCCGTACTAGGGATTCTAATAATAGTGTGGCTGATAATCTTATAGATGCTGCAGATGGCTGGGGCTTACGTAGTTACCAAAGTGAAGCCAATAACCCAAGTGCTGGTGATGATATTTATGATATTTACTCGCTAAGTAGTGGTGTTGGCATCAATGGAATCCCTTATGCGCAGTGGTAAATCAAACGTGTTTGGGTTTGGTAGCTTAGGGTTTAGTTTAGTCGAGCTATTAGTGGTATTGGCAATTCTGGCTTTACTGTTAACCATTGCCGCGCCACGCTACTTTACCAGCATAGAGCGCGCAAAAGAAAGCGCCCTTATTGAAGATTTAAACACCATGCGTGAAAGTATCGATAAGTTTTATGGCGATACGGGCCAATATCCTGAAAGCTTGAGCAAATTGGTTGAACAAAAATACATACGCAAAATCCCCATAGACCCCATCACAGAAAAAAGTACCACCTGGATATTGCAAGAAGCAGAACCGCCAATGACTGGCGTGTTTGACGTGCATAGCGGTGCAGAAACACTCGCAAAAAATGGCACAAAATACTCTGAATGGTGAACGCTATTGAATTTGCTTTTGAAAATAGGCTTGTAAATTTAATGCATTAAATATAGGCCTACTAAATATGATATTACTAAGCCGCTTGTCATTTAACTGTCACTTTTAATTGATTAATCTTAGTTAGTATCTCGTATGTTTTAAAATCTATTTAGGAAATTACATGTTTAAAAAATCGTGTCTTACTTTAGCTGTTGTTGGTTTATTTAGTGCTAATGCATCTGCTACAGTAGATCTAATTGCTATTGGTAGCTTAAACGGCACTGCCGACTTTTCTGGATTATCTGCACCACTAGAAAATGGTCTTTCAGGCGATATTTTAGGTGGTTTGGGTTCAGGCTTTGCTTGGGCTGGCGGTAATACGTTTTTAGCAACGCCAGACCGTGGTCCAAATGCTACTTCATATAATTCAGCGGTGGATGACACAACGTCTTATATTTCGCGTTTTCAAACCATAGAAATGAGCTTAACTGCCAATACATCAGGCTCTGGTTTAGCTTTTAATCTTACACCAACACTCACTGCAACCACTTTGCTATCAAGCGCAACACCACTTAACTACGGCACTGGCGCTGGTTTAGGTAACAAAATTGATGGCGTAACGCCTATTGGTTCTGGCGCACCAAGCATTAATACAGCCACTAGCAATTACTTTACAGGTCGCTCAGACAACTACGGTGCTGGGTTATCTACCAATGTTAACAATGCCCGCCTAGACCCAGAAGCCATCCGTGTTTCTAATGACGGTAAAAGCGTATTTGTTTCAGATGAATATGGCCCATATGTGTATCAATTTGACCGCACCACTGGCGAGCGTATTAAATCATTTGCTCTACCAGGCAACTTAGCTATTAGCAATTTAACGCCTAACGTAGCCACAGAAATTTCTGGCAACTCATCAGGCCGTACCACTAACAAGGGTATGGAAGGCTTAGCTATTTCGCCAGATGGCACTACTTTAGTCGGCATTGTGCAAGCGCCGCTATTGCAAGATGCCAGCAAACAAGTACGTATTGTGACAATTGATATTGCCACTGGCGCTACTAAAGAGTTTGGTTATCGTTTAACTACAGGTAGCGGTGTGAGTGAAATTGTAGCGCTTAATAATCACCAATTTATTGTAGATGAGCGTGATGGTAAAGGTTTGGGCGATGGCTCAGCCGCCGCAGTTAAAAGTTTATTCCAAATTGATATTGCAGGCGCTACTGATATTTCAGGTGTTACTAGCATGACGGCTTCTACACCAGCAGTGAGCAAAGTGCTATTTAAAGATTTAGTTGGTTTGTTTGCAGCTAATGGCATCAGCGCAACACAAGTACCTTCAAAAATTGAAGGCTTAGCTTTTGGTCAAGATGTAGTAGTGGGTGGCGTCACTAAACATACCTTGTTTGTGACCAATGATAATGACTTTGTACCTACTACCGCTGGCGACAATAAATTTTATGTATTGTCATTTGCTGATAGCGATTTAGCGACAGGTTATAGCTACACAGCGCAAGCCATTGCCGCTGTGCCAGAGCCAGAAACCTATGCCATGATGTTGGCTGGTTTAGGTTTGATGGGTTTTGTAGCACGTAAGAAAACTGCTAAATCTACAAAGGCTTAATAAGCGATAAAAGTTTGTATATGATTTGATGCAATTGTTTTAAATGTAGTATTTTGCCGTGTACTTATTTACTAAGTGCACGGTTTTTTATTTAAACTTTAAATTTATGCCTACACAAACCATCAACAAATCCCAAGGCTTTACCTATATCGGTTTACTCATAGTGATTGCGATTGCTGGTATAGGTCTAGCTACTGTAGGCGTGTTATGGCAAACCGAAATGCAACGCGAGCGTGAAAAAGAACTTCTGTTTGTGGGTAATGCTTTTAAGCAAGCACTGATGAGCTATCAAGCCAGCACACCAGGAGGTATTAGGCAGCTACCCAAAACTTTACAAGAGCTAGTCACTGATCAGCGCTTTCCGTATATTAAACATCATTTACGTAAAATATATAGTGATCCTATGACAGGCAAAGCAGATTGGGGTTTGGAAATGCAACAAGGTGCAATTATGGGTATCTATAGCAAATCTACAATACAGCCAATAAAAAAATTTGGATTTGATGCAGGTAATGAGGTGTTTGCTAAAGCAAAAAAATATAGTGAATGGATATTTACAGCAAATCCAGGTTAATTTTAAAACCTACCCTATCCAGATTTCTTACTAGAAAAATGACGGTAATATTTAAGCACTTTTGGTACGTAATTAAGCGTTTCAAAATAAGGTGGAATTTGCCCATGATATTTTTGAACCGCAGTAGGTCCTGCGTTGTAAGCAGCTAAAATTAAACTTAAGTCGCCGTTAAATAGATTGCTCAATTCTTTTAAATAACGCGATCCCGCCAAGATATTTTGTTGTGGATCGTATTGATTCAATACATTAAAGCGCCTTGCCGTGGCAGGCATTAGCTGCATTAAACCTGATGCCCCTTTTTTTGATATTGCACGTGCATTGTGTTGAGATTCTGCTGCAATCACTGCATGAATAAATGCGGGTTCTAGTTGAGTGGCTTCTGCGGCAATCATGACTTCATGGTCATAGGGTAATAAATGCGTGAGATCTGGGTTGTTTATCTGCGTGTATTGTGTGCCAAGTTGTGGTTCTTGTAGCCTAGTAGCAGTGCTTTCATTGAGCGATTGCGTGGTAATTGTAATTTCATCATCAGATTCCAAATGCACATAAATATCAGCATAAGCTGGGTTTGATAACCACGAATTTAAAGCAAACCAACCAGCTAATATTAAACTCTGGCGCCAATAAACTATTTTGATTGAGCAATTCATATTAATATTTTGCTATAGAAATATGACAAATTGTAGTGTTAATTAGTAGAAAAAATTGTTTTCTACTGATTGCAATAAAACTGTAAACAAACTGACATCAATTCTTAATCAAGCTGTCACGCATCACCCTCATTATTGAAAAAATTAGTAAATCAACAATAGCTCAAACAATAATCAAGGCGTTTGTCATTAATAACGAATACAACCATTTTAATTTGCTTACCCCGCGGCAAAACGAAGTATTTATGGAGGTGATCACTGCATCGTTGCGTATCACCCAGCGTCAGCATTTATTTACTTGGTTGCAAGGCAGCTTTCAGTTATTACTTGGCCATGAAATTATGGTGTGTGGCACGCGTGCAACAGGTACAGAAACCTACCTGTTTGATAGCTATACCACCACCCGATATTTTAGTAATGAACATCTAGTAGAGGCCACTAAGCCAGATAAAGGTTTACTCAATCGCGCAATGGTTGCGTGGCAAAATACTGCCATGCCCGTGTTAGTTGCGCATCATTTAAGTACGGGTGATTATGGACATTATGTCGTACCGTTTTCGGAAGATGCCTCTACATTAAAAGCCACTGAATTAGTCAATATCGTTGCTCATGGCATGTCGGGTAACGATGGTCATTTATCTACATTCTTCAGTTTTTCTAGATTATCTGAAGAAGTCACACCAGCCCATGCTTATATTTTAGAGCTGATTGTGCCGCACTTACATTGTGCTTTAACGCGTGTGATGAACAATGCCAATAGCCCAGCTAGCAAAGCATCTACCAGAGTGTTACGCACAATTACTGGGCGCGAAGTTGAAATTTTACACTGGGTACATTTAGGTAAAACTAATTGGGAAATCGCCTCTATTCTCAATATCAGCCCACTTACTGTTAAAAACCACGTACAAAATATTTTACGTAAATTAGATGTACAAAACCGTGGGCAAGCGGCTATTAAGGCTTCTAAGATGGGTTTGGTTAAATTGTTTCAGTAATTGAGTAAGTCACTTAATGATCTGTTTTATTTCAGCTAGAAAATTAATAAAAGCATCAATCTAGTCCATTCGGACTACATCAACCAATTACCAACTTCACACACTTATAACATCATATCGTTGGTTATAAATTATATAAGACCAATGTACAAAAGCATGTGTCGGTTTGTACCAAGGTCTTTATTTAATCAATTTGTTAAACAATTAGTTTGCAAGTTGATGTAGTCCAGTCGGACTAACGTAATTTTTAAGGGCGTAATAAACGCCCTGTAAATTGGAAAAGGTCGCAAAAGTGTGAATGTTGCTAAACGTTGTTTTAGGCACATGCTTAATGTTGGTAAAAATCCCGCACGCCTTAAATGCAGTACGTGACACCAGTTTATTGAGAAGTTAAATGTTTTGCATTAAATGTTTTACAAGTAGTTTTTTAATGAAGTATTTTTTTATTTGATTTTTTTTGGGAGATTTATTATGAATTTTAAATTGAAAGCTTTGGTTGCTGCTGCTGTTGTAGCAACAACTATGTCAGGCACTGCAAACGCTATTACTGTTGGTTCTAACGGTGAAATGTTTTTAGTGGCATTTGACTCTGTTTCAAACAACTCATTCATCAAAGCATTGGGTACATCTGCGCTTGCATTTGATGGTTTAAGCAACTTTTCAGCTGCTTTAACGGGAGATACTAACTGGACTTCTTTTTCTAGTGCTGCATCATTTAATGCTGCAAACGTCAATTACTCAGTATTAGGTTATTCAGTAGGTGCTACTTCTTTCTCAAGCGTTATGAGAACGACTGCAAGTGTTACACCAGTTATTGGTGGTACTAATCTTTCTTGGGATGCCCTGAACAATGATGTAGAAGGTAATATCGGCGGTCTGAACACATGGATGTCTAATGGACCTTTAGGTAATGCTTTAGTGACTGGCACTTCTTCACGTTTTATTGCTGCCAGTGTTGGTGATGCTACTGGTTCTCAATTTGGTAACCAGTGGGAAACTCAAATGCCTTCTATCGTTAATACGAGTGCGGCATTAGGTGCAAATGACGCTTTTTACACAATTACTCGCGAGCAATCATCAGGTCGTGGTAGCTCTGCTAAACAAGTTATTGTTTCTTCTGTATTAGGTAACTGGAACTTAAGTTCTGCTGGTAATTTGACATATGTATCAGCATCAGTAGCGCCTGTACCAGAGCCAGAAACTTATGCCATGATGTTGGCTGGTTTAGGTTTTATGGGTTTAGTTGCACGTCGTCGTAGCAAACAAGTTTAGTTTTGATTGGTAATTTTATATCGCTAACGCTGTGACTAATGCCCCTTGTTCAAATATGAATGAAGGGCATTAGGTTGACTTTATATAAATTACAAAACTAAATTTAATTATAAATTATTTATTATTTTGAGGAATCTATTATGAAAATCAAACAAATTGCATTTGCAATCGCTGCAATTCTAGCTGCACCAGCTGCGTTTGCTGCTGACTTAACTTCAGGCGTGCCAGCAGGCAACATTTTTTACCTTGGTGGTGCTTCAGCACAAACTCCAGGTTTAGCTAAAGCAATTACAAAATTTTGTTCTGGCACATTAACTACGTACTTAGACAACACAGACGGCAAGCAAGCTGTAGTATGGGCATGTTCAGCCGCTAACAATACAACATCTGGTTTAACTGGTGCATTTGTTGTAGCTAAAGTGGATGCAGGTGGTTCATTCAGAGGTGTTAACTCAACAGCAAACAGCGTTACTATGAACTTCCCAGTGCTTACTAGCACATTGCCACTGACTACCATTACTAACCCAGCAATCACTGCAGGTACTCTTGCTGGCTTGGTTTCTTATGGTTCTACTACAAACCCACAAATTGCTCAATTGTCAGTGTCAGATGTTAGCGTTAATGCTTGGAAAGCTCGCGGTAATGTAATTGCACCATCAGGCTGGACAGTAAACCCAATATTTGCTGGTCAAGGTTTTGGTATCATTGTATCTCCTACACTTTATGCTGCATTACAAGCTGACCAAGGTTTAACAACAGCAGATCAACCATCAATTAGCAAGCAGCAATATGCTAACGTTGTATCAGGTGTAAATGGTGTTTCTTTAAATCTTTTACCAAACTCAGCTACAGCTGCAACACTTCGTATTTCTCGTCGTAGCGATACATCGGGTACACAAGCTGCTTCTGATATTTATTTTTTAAACAATCCATGTAATAAAGGTACTTCATTAGGCGGTGCATTAACTCCAAAAACTGCTGACTTTACGGATGCTGCTGGTACTTTTGTTAAAGTTGTAGCGGAAAGCTCTACTGGTAATGTTAAAACTAACGTAAGTAATGCTGCTGGTTTTGCAATGGGTGTAGTTTCATTGGAGAACTTAGAGTCTGGCTTAGGTGGTGCGAAATATGTAAAAATCAATGGTGTGTCTCCTAATGCTTACAATGGAGTAGCAGATCCATCACAAAAACTTTCTATCATCAATGGTCAATATGACTTTGCATTCGAAGCACAAGTAATTACTAATGATGCTTTAACACCAGGAGCTAGTCCTGCTCAAAAATTAGCTGACGCTATTGTTAAAGATCAAGGTGATGGTAATAACTTAACTACAAGCCCAGGTTTATACGCTGACCCAGCTAACGCAGGTGCTGTTTATGTTCTTAATCAAACAAGCAACTACACCCGCGGTCAAAATGAATGTAAACCAGCATTATATTCATTCTAATCCAACATATTAATAGCGTGGCATTGTAGGTTAGATGTTGCCTAATAATTGAAAAGATATGCCATCTCTCTGTGCTTTAGAGAGGTGGCTTTTCTGTTTTGTGTTGGGTTCGTTTCCTTAGCGAACCCAACACAACGCAGATTTAATAAAAATTAAGAATAGTGATTAGAGAATATTTATTACGAACACCATCGTTAAATTGAAATAATTATTGGTTAAAGTAAGTTACAGTTTTTTAAGGAAGTCAGCATGAATTTAGGTCGTTTTCGCTTAGTTTATAGCCAATATTTGGGCATGTTTATTCCTGTGTCTGAAGCTACAAAATCACATGGCCAAAAAAGCTCAGGTAAGCGCATGCGTTCCCGCCACGCGCTAGCTGCGGCAGTGCTTTCTATTGCTTATAGTTACGATGCTTTATCAGCTGATCTCCCACTACCTAATGTCTTGCCAACCGCAGGGGTAATTACTTCTGGTGTAGGCAATATTAATAGCAAAGTTACAGCTACCGCTGCAGCTATGACGGTAAATCAATCCACCAAGAATATGGTGATCAATTGGGGAACATTTAATATCGGTTCAGCCGCTAGTGTAAATTTTAATCAGCAGTTAGGCGCGACCAGTGCAGTGCTTAATCGAGTTAATGCGGCAGGTGGTTTAAGCCAGATAATGGGTAATTTAAGTGCTAATGGTCAAGTTTACTTAATTAATCCAAATGGTATTTTATTTGGTAATGGTTCTACGGTGAATGTGAATAGTTTAATCGCTTCAACACTTGATATTAAGGACGATGTATTTAATAAAGGTTATTTGTCCATTATCAATGGCGATGCTGCATTTTCTGGATCTGGCGGCTTAATACAGGTGGAAAATGGCGCAACATTGACTTCTGCTAGTGGCGGTAAAATTATGATGTTTGCCCCTAATATTGAAAACAATGGCTTGATTAATACACCTGATGGCCAAACATTGTTAGGCGCAGGGCAAAAAGTATATTTGTATGCCAGTGAAGATTCGAATCTACGCGGGCTATTGGTAGAAGTTGACAATGGCAGTACCGTTGGCAGCCATGTAACAAATATGAATCTAGGTAATATTATTGCAGAGCGAGGCAATGTAACACTCGCAGGCATTGCCGTAAATCAGCAAGGACGTGTTAAGACCACAACCTCTGTTACCGCCAATGGCTCAATTAAGCTTCAGGCGAGAACCTCATCATCTAAGGCTATTGTGACAAGTGATTCAGCCGGTGCTGCAGTTACACATTATGCCGATGTTAGTGGAAATGTAGAGTTAGGCGAGAACAGTATTACCGAAGTATTACCCGATTTAAATGACAAGAGTACCGTGCTAGATAGCACTACTGTGCAGAAATCTTTTGTAGATATCACTGGTAAAAGTATACATTTATTAAAAAATGCTTTAATCGTTGCACCAAGTGCTAATGTGAATTTATCTGCAGGGTTAGATCCACATGCTCCAACAATTACCGAAAACGGGCTGGCTGCCGCAAATAAAAGTAACATTTATTTTGAAAGCGGAAGCACGATTGATGTGAGCGGGGTAGGTAGTGGTAGCACGTTGGCTGACAGGTTGGGTGAGACGGCAGCGCAAGTTGCAGTTGCAAGCAATGTAGTGCAAGCCGAATTGCGCTCTTCAGAGTTAAAGGATTCGCCTTTACAACGCACGGGCATTTTAAGCAAAGCTAAAGTATATGTAGACTCCAGAGTCACAGGTGTGAATGGCGATGTTGGAACTTCGGTTGCAGATGTGAGTGGATATGTTGCACAAATTGGCCATACTATCGGTGAGCGTTTAGCCACTGGCGGTACTGTGAAAGTGGTGTCTGAAGGAAATATTGTATTTGCCCCTGGTGCTACAGTTAATGTGTCAGGCGGTAAGGTAGATTACATAGGTGGAACCGTCACTAAAACTAGGTTGCAAGCTTCTAATGGGGAGAGCTATGACATAGCTAATGCTTCCAAAGATTTAAAATATATAGGTATTCACAATGTTAGTGTTCAAGAGAAAGGTTATAGCTTAGGTAAAGATGCAGGTAGCGTTACTTTTGCTGCGCCTGCTATGGTGCAAGAGGGTAAATTAAAGGGTGATACCATTGCTGGTATCCGTCAACGTACTTTGGCCTCATTACCTAAAGGCGCTACTCTGCAATTAGGACTAGACAAAGATTTAAAGAACATAGCCATTGCATCTACTAATGTTTTGCATTCCGATATTGTGTTTGATAGCTCCATTGGAGCAACATCTGTACCAGTTTTTGGAGAGGCCCTCACTGAAGATCAAAAGAAAGCGTTACGCCTTGGTAGTAACTTCACCCCTACAGGTTTTAGCAATTTAAAGTATTTAACTGATGGTCAAATAATTGTTAAAGACGGGGTAAACATTGTTACTAACCCTGGGGGTAGCATTGCTATGATTGGTGGAGGGGTTAATGTACAGGGCAACCTTACTTCACGTGGCGGAGCAATTTCGTTACAGGCTAAAGAAAAGGTTGGATACGTCGCTGTAGCTGCTTCAGGTACATCCGCAGATATCAGAACTGGAAATGTTGAAGTTGGAGGTAAAGCCACGCTTGATGTTAGTGGTAAGTGGGTTAACGATAACTTAAATCTCTCTGCTAGTGATGCTGTTGTAATTAATGGAGGAAAGGTCACGCTATCTGCGTCAGTCATTAAAAAACCAAATGCGCCAGCAGGTGGAGACGTGATTTTAGATTCTGGTAGTTTAGTTAATGCATCAGGCGGTGATTGGATTAACGCTAGTGGCAAGCTGAGCGGTGGAAATGGTGGTGATATTAATCTTAGTGCCAGCGGTGGTCAGGATGATAATGTAGCGCACATTGGTAAGTTAGCCTTAAATGGAACACTTCGTGCTGATTCGTTGGAAAATGGCGGTAGTCTCACGGTTACTTCTGGCTCAGTCACTATTGGTTCAAAAGCATTAGGTACGAATGGGGAAACGCTTGTTGACCCTATTTTTTTCCGTAATGGTGGGTTTAGCTCATACAGTGTTTCAGGTTATGAGGGCTTGACGCTTGAAGACGGAGCAAGGATTGAACCAGTCGCGCTTACGCGTGTGCTTAATAGTGGCTTTAAGGTTCAGAAAAGTGGTGCTGATATTACTAATTTTTCTCATTTAGCCTTATTACCTACTACCAATGCTGCAGTAACTCGTAAGGCAACTAATTTAAGTTTATCTGCAACAACACAAACGGCAGGTAACTTAAGCTTAGGTTTAGGTTCAGCAATTATTACAGATCCTGATGCTAGCGTAACTTTAGTGGCTAATCGTCAGTTAACTGTATTGGGTAGCGTCTCTGCACTTGCTGGTAATATTTCAATGACCTTAGGTAAGGCTCCTGCTGATAATGATGTTGTAGGTTACTTAAATAATCAAACGCTCTGGTTAGGGGCGAATAGTCTGCTAGATGTAAGTGGTGTAACTGATAGTTATATTAATGCTAATGGCTTCAGAGTTGGCACGGTTAAGGATGCTGGCACTATTACATTGAATGCTGAAAAAGGTACTGTTGTTGCAGAGACTGGTGCAACAGTTAGTTTAAGAGGTACGCACGCCATGCTTGACATTAAATCTGGCAATGGTTTTACTGCAAAAGATGTTGCGTCTAAAGGTGGCAGTTTGGCAATTTCTGCACGTGAAGGCGTATTGTGGGATGCTACGACGAATGCGCATGGCGGCAATAATAGTGTTTCGTCAGGTAACTTTTCTTTGGATGTTACTAAATCATTGCTTATACCCGCCGATAGTTCATCTTCTCTTACTAACTACCCAACTGGACCACGTGAAATCGTGCTGCAACAAAAGGGTGATGTGGTACCTGCTGGGTTGGATGTAGGTACAGCAATCAATAGTAGCTTAAACGGCAAAGCCTATGTGTCTGCTGATAAAGTTGAGAGCGCAGGTTTCGATAGTGTAGCTTTATCTAGCCGTGACAATATTAGGGTATCTGAAGCTGTAACACTTAAAATGCGTGGTGCAATTACATTGGATGCCCCTAATGTTATTGTTGATAATAATGCAAATGCCACTTTGGAGTCGTCTTATGTGTCTATGGGATACAATCAAAAGCTAGGAGATGATTCAGTTAATTCCCCTGTTGCTGGAACTGGCAACTTAACTGTAAAAGCCGATTATATTGATTTATTTGGTAAGCAGAGCTTGTCAGGCGTAAAGAAAGCCAACTTTATCAGCGCTGGTGATATTCAGATGCGTGGAATGCTGCCAGATGCTGCAAAAATTCTTATCCCTACAGGTGGTTTAAAGACTGTGGGTGATATGAGTTTTAGCGCAACAACTATCTACCCATCTACTTTAAGTGAATATACGCTAAGTAGCGTAGGTGCGAATTCAACTATCGCCTTTCATCATCACGGTAACGACAGTGGTGTGCCATTTTCAGTACTAGGTACTCTAAATGTTGTGGCCGATAACATTACCCAAGATGGCGTACTACGTGCCCCATTTGGTGTGATTAACCTTAAAGCAGCTAATACGCTAACGCTCACGGATGGTAGTTTGACTTCGGTTTCTGCTGAAGGTAAAACTTTACCTTTTGGCACCACAGATAATGGTAAGAGTTTGACATATAATTTTGGGGACGGCAGTGCCGATCGCAAGAGAACTTTCACTTCCATGCCTGATAAAGCCGTTAACTTAAATGGGAAATCAATCACTACCGAAGTAGGCTCTAACATCGATATTTCTGGAGGTGGCGATTTAAGCGCATGGGAATTTACCACGGGTACTGGCGGTAGTGATGATGTGTTGGCGGCGAATGGCGTATTCGCCATCATGCCAAATCTTAAAGCAGGCTACATGGCAGGTAATAGCGAATCCTACAACAGTGGCACTTTGAAAGCTGGTGATTCCATTTATCTTTCAGGTAGCAATGGCTTGCCAGCGGGTAATTATGTGTTACTACCTGCCCATTATGCTTTGTTAGCAGGCGGTTATTCAGTTAAGGCGGTAGCGGGTACACAAGATTTTACGGCTAAGCAAAATACAGTTAATAAAAATGGCTCTAAGCTGGTTTCTGGTTATCGCACACAATTCGGAGGCATTACAGCCGACTCTCGTTCCAGTGGATTTTTAGTGGCTTCAGGGGATGTTGCGCGCACCCAATCTGAGTTTACTAACACATTAGCAAGTAACTTCTTTAAGGCTGATAGTACGGCAACCAGCGGGTTACGTTTACCCGCAGATGCAGGCAGAGTTGCAATTAGTGCTGTCACAGATTTGGTGCTAGACGGCAGCATTACAGGCAAACATTCAGCAGGATCGCGCGGTTCTGAGGTGGATATTAGCTCAGATAAGATTGCTATTTCAGGTGATGGCAGTAAAGAAACGGAAGCTGGCTATTTGACACTATCTAGCACTAAGCTAAATGCCATGGGTGCAGAAAGTCTGACCATTGGTGGTAAACGCACTAGCGTTGCAGCGGGCACGCAACTAGATGTCACTGCCAGCAATGTGAAATTGATAGGTGGCGCAAGCTTAGCCGGGCAAGAAATCACACTCGCGGCTACTGATACTGTTTCAATGGCAAGTGGTACTTCTGTCAATGCTACTGGTTTAGCTACTAATGGTAATAGCGCATTGATTATAGGTAATGCAGATGTCGCAGGTAGTGGCGATGGTGCTCTATTGCAAGTCAGCACAGGCGGGCAACATGACCTAGTACGTAAGAGTGTAAGTAGAGCCACAGGTACGCTTGATGTTCAATCTGGTGCAATAATTTCGGCCGATGGGTCTATTACTCTGGATGCAACTAAGTCAAATAGTGTGAATGGAAAAATTGAAGTTGGTTTACTTGTTGAAGATAAGGAAACAAAAATAAGCTCCAAACAAGGTGGCGCAGTTCGCCTTGGCGCACCTAATATTAGCTTCGGTACAACAACTGCAACAGTAGATGGCTTATTACTAGATAATGATAAATTGGTAGCTTTAGGAAACCCTAACAATATCCAATTAAAATCGTATACCACTATAAATTTTTATGGCACTACAGCAGTGGGTAATGATAAGTTGAAAAGCTTAACACTCGAAACAGCTGGTTTTAAAGGCTATAACAATGCAAGCGATAAGGTCACACTGACGGCTGATACGGTTAAATTTGCTAATCCAGATGGCGCTGAATTTAAGCCAACAGGTACGCTAGGCAGTGGCACTTTGCAAGTGAATGCCGGTAAAGAAATCGGTTTAGGTGGAGGCACCTTCTCTACTGCGGGCTTTAAGACTGTAAATTTAAAAGCTAACCAAGTGGTAGGTGAGGCCAAAGGCACATTAGATGTATCTGGTGACCTTAATATTAATGCAGGGCGTATCACTGCAGCAGGTTTGTCGGATCAAACAATCAAAGTCGGTGGTCATTTAGAGACTAAGAGATTAAAGGATGCAGATGACAAGGTAGTCACTATCTTGGATAAAGCACCACTTGGTGGAAAGCTAACGCTAGCGGCAGATACCATTACCCACGGCGGTATTATTGATATGCCTTCTGGCACGGTTACGCTTAAAGCAAGCGGCGCAGGCGTAGTAGCAGGTGATGACAGTCTAATTTTACTTAAAGACTCGCAAATTAACGTTCAAGGTAGCGCAAAAATGCTTGGTACGGTGGCAGGTTTAGCCGATGCTGGAACCATTAACCTGCAAACAAGCAAAGGCAATATTCGCATGGATGCAGGCGCAGTGGTTGATGTTTCAGCCACTGGCGGTGCTGGCGCGGGTGCTGTCGCAATTAACACGGCAGGTGTAGCAAACTTAGCTGGCACGCTCAATGGTATCGCGGCTGTGGGCAATGGCGTGGGCTTACCTATGCAAGGCAGTTTTGAGCTAAATGCCAAAACTATGACTGATTTTAAAGCATTAAATGTCGAGTTGGAACGCGGTAACTTTAACCAAAGTCGCAGTATTCATGTAGCGCAAGGTGATTTAAAAATTGATGCTGGCAATAACGTTATTGCCCATAATGTGACGCTCACTACCGATGACGGTGACTTGACTGTTGCTGGCACAATTGACGCGACTGGCAACAAGGGCGGCATTGTTAAGCTCAATGCAGGTCAGCAGCTGGGTAATGGTAAAGGTAATATCACGCTTGAAAAAACCGCGCTAATAGATGCTTCAGCCAATACAGAAGCCACCGAATCGGCTGGCTCTAAAGGCGATGGTGGCAAAGTCATTCTGAACACTACTACAGATAGCGATACTTCACCTTCGATTGGTAGTCGTATTTTAGCTGCTATAGGCAGTGTGATTAATGTTAAAGGTAAAGGCTTAGGTAGCGACGGCAAATTAGTATTACGTGCGCCCCGTCTAGGTATGACAGATAACTCCAAAGCTGGTAATGATATTGCCATTGGCGATAACATTACCACCACGTTTGGTTCTACCGTCAAAGGTGATAAAGCCAGTATTGTGGTGGAGGGTGTGAAAGTTTATGAAACAGCCACTGTTAATAATGCATTTATCTCAACGATGAAAGCCGACAATGCTAGTTTCTTAGCTAATTCTGACACGATTAAATCTAAACTAGGTTTAGTTTCTGATGCACGTTTTGTTGTTGCCTCAGGCGATGAAGTACGCAGCACTGGCAATATTACTGTGGTAGATGATATAGATTTGCCTACAGGAGGCCCAGGGTCACTAACATTGCGCGCTAAGGATGCTGTGAATGTAAACGCTAATATGAGTGCGGGCTTTACCACAGCAGACACGTCAGGTGTATTGACTAACGGCGGTGCTTGGACATACCGCATAGCAGCAGGTGCTGATTTAAATAGTGCTGATGTGCTGGCAACCAATAACCAAGGCACAGGCGACTTTACTCTAGCGGCTGATAAGCTAATACGCACAGGCACAGGCGATATTGAAATTGCAACAGGAGGTAACTTTAATTTAGGTTCTGCAACTTCTGCTATTTATACCGTAGGCGAGGCAGATACGACAAACTACAGTAGCTTCGGTAGTTTTATTTCACCAGCTACGGAGTTAAAGCCTAACTACACTATCAATGGTGGCGATATTACACTTGCAAGCAAAGGCAATATCAATGGCGCTTACAGTACACAATTACCTGCAGATTGGCTGTTCCGCCAAGGCCGGCTTGAAACGGTTATTCAAAAAGGTAAAGGAACTAAAACGCTTTCTTTTCTGAATACAAGTTGGTGGGCAAATTTTAGTACTTTTAATGAAAATATCGGGGCATTAGGTGGTGGTGATGTCAATATCAATGCTGGCGGCACTATTAACGATTTATCCGCTGTTATTGCAACTAATGGCCGTGTATTCGGTACCAACGCAGGAAATAGTACGCTAATTGTTAATGGTGGTGGTGATATGACTGTTAAAGCTGCTGGTGACATTACTGGCGGCATGTACATGGTGGATAAAGGAACTGCTAATATTAGTTCAGATGGAAGTCTGTTAGCAGGGGCTAATAACGCTAACACATCATTTGCGTTGGGTGATGCAGTCATTAATGTAGCAACACGCGGGCAGTTAGATGTGACGTCCGTATTCAACCCTACGCTCACAGGCATGTCCACTACCAACGCGCCTTCAATAAAAGAGGACTTTAGCGCTTTTTCAACCTATAGCTCAAATACCGCAGTTAAACTTACATCTATCGCCAGTGGCGTAAGTATTAAAAATGGTGAGTTTAGTACCGCTGACCCATCTGCACAGGCAGATACTAATAATGCCGCAAACTATTTCCCTGGAATAGTTAAAGTGGCAGCGCTTAGTGGAGATTTAAATATAGAGCGCACTATATCAATGTTGCCTTCTAGCAATGGTAATTTAGAATTAGCGACTAGTAACTCACTTAAATTTATTGATACTGCGTTCTTAATAATGTCTGATTTGGATCCAGATACAGTTCCGTCGGTGCTGAAGCCGTCACTTAATTTACTTAAATTTAGTGAAATACTTACAAAAAATATTACTGAAGGTGACAAATTTCACTCTGCAACGCCTGTGCACCAGAATGACACTCAGTCTGTCCTGATCTACGCAGGTTTAGATATCACGGGCAACAACCAAAATAGCGTAACTCTAAATTTACCCAAAAAAGCCATTATCACTGCAGGGCGTGACATCATTGATTTAGCCGTTTGGGGACAAAATGTAAGTAGCTCAGATGTAAGCAGTATTACAGCTGGGCGTGATTTTATTTACACACCTACTTTAGACACAAATGGTACATTTAGTGAAAACTTTCAAGGAGTTACTTGGAGTGGACCAGGTTATTTAGATGTTGCTGCTGGTCATAACATTAATCTTGGTAATGCTAATGGTATTGTCACGCGAGGCAATTTACTTAATCCATTTTTACCTGGCGCCGGTGCTAGTCTTAATTTGCTAGTTGGTGCAGCGGCGGCAGATGATAAAGCATTTATTGCTAAGTATTTAGATCCTGCCAAAAGCAAATCATACAGTAGCAATTTAACAAGCTTTGTTAGAAAGGTAACTGGAGTTAGTGATAATGAGCCTTTGAGTGATGATGCGGCTTGGGCTAAATTTAAAGTAATGGATGAGCAACTGCAGCACCAATTTGTCCAGACTA
The DNA here is from genome assembly GCA_043772865.1 of Methylophilaceae bacterium. Lineage (GTDB taxonomy): Bacteria > Pseudomonadota > Gammaproteobacteria > Burkholderiales > Methylophilaceae > JACMMS01. Next base: position 31,082 of record JAYVFU010000018.1, on the reverse strand, counting down.
GTTTTTTTAACGAGTTGAAACAAACTGGTATTGACCACAATGCTGGCTCTAGCGGCTATAAACGTGGCTTTGACGCTATTGCAACGCTTTTCCCAGATGATAATTATAACGGTCAGTTAGATTTAGCATTCAGCCAAGTTAAAACGGAACGTGGTGGTGATTTAAATGTAATGGCGCCAGGAGGAGGTATTGTGATCGGCCTGCCTAAAATCCCTGAGGCTTTACTAAAAGCCAAGTCGTCAAATGGTCAGAATTCAGACTCTAGACTAGGCATGTTTACTGTTAAAGGTGGCAATATTAATTTGTTTGCAAAAGCTAATATTGATGTTGCGCAATCTCGCGAGTTTACTATTGCGGGTGGGGATATATTAGACTGGTCTAGCACTGGCGATATTAAAGCAGGTAAAGGCTCTAAAACGGCAACATCTGCTCCCCCACCACTAATTAGAACCGATGTTAACGGCAATACCTTTACTGACTTATCTGGTGTGGTTTCTGGTAGCGGTATAGGAGTCTTAAAAACATTGCCAGACCAGCCTATTAATAATGTGTATTTAATTGCTCCTAACGGCGCCGTTGATGCGGGGGATGCGGGTATTCGTTCTGCAGGTAACCTGTTGATAGCAGCGCAACGCGTGATAGGTGCAGATAATATTTCCGTTGGCGGTACATCAAGTGGCGTGCCAGCAGTCAGTTCAGCAGGTATAAGTTTTAATGCGCCTGCTTCTGCAGATTCATCTAGCACCAATAAACAAGGTGACCAACTCGGCGCTGCTGATAAGCTTGGGCAAAATACCAAGCTGGCTTCATTGCCCTCTGTTATCAGTGCGGAAGTGATTTCACTGGGCGATGAATCTACGACATCAACTAAACCAGAAACTTCAAATAAATCATGCAAGGATGATAAGAATAAAAAAGATTGTGCACCTTGATTTGTAGTCTCATCGTAACCTTGCTGTAACAAAAAGTTATTAATATAGAGCGATAATTGGGAGGGTAAGTAAGCTTTCCCCTCTCAGCCTCTATAAACAGGACTTTACTTCGTTATGCGCAAGCAGGATAACTATAAAACATGCACGGTTATTTTTACATTTCTGATGCTTGCGCAATCTACTTCATTATACGCGGCAGATAGTCTTGGTGCTGCCTCTGAAAAAATTACTTTGCCGCCCCCGTTGCAAGAATTGGATAGTGAGTCTGCCGTAACAAATACACATGAAGTTGATGTTAAAGCACTTGAAAATCCAATCCCTGTATCTGAAAAATCTAAAGATAAAGATGTCAATTATTTTGATATTTTGGAGTTTCAGGTTGAAGGAAATACAAAGCTACCACAAACTAAAATTGAAGCGTCTGTATACCCCCATATGGGTGAAAAAAAGACTATTGATGATGTTGAAAAAGCGCGAGAAGATTTAGAGAAAGCCTATCATCAAGCTGGCTATTTAACAGTGTTGGTGGATATTCCCGAGCAAGAAGTTAAAAAGAAAATAGTCAAATTAAACGTCACTGAAGGTAAAGTTTCCAAGCTTCGAGTTAAAGATTCGCATTACTACTCATTAGGCAGAATTAAAGACCTAGCGCAATCGGTTAAAGAGGGTGAAGTCCCATACTTTCCGGCGCTTCAGCAAGATGTCACTCGTTTAAATAGAACCGCAGATAGGCGTATTACTCCAGTATTAAAAGCGGGTAAAGAGTTTGGTACGGTTGAAGTTGAGCTTAAAGTTGAAGACAAGTTGCCACTTCATGCCAGCTTGGAGTTGAATGATCGCTATAGCCAAGATACAACCAGATGGCGTTTAGGCGGCTCCATTCATTACGATAACTTGTGGCAACGTGACCACAGCCTAGCATTAAGTTTTCAGTTGTCTCCACAAAATATCGACGAAGTTCAGGTTGTTTCTGCCAATTATCTAATGCGTTTTGATGAAAGCGATCTGCTGTTAGCCTTATATGGCGTGCACTCTAAGAGTAATGTTGCAACGGTAGGCGGTATTAATATTCTGGGTAACGGTACTATTTTGGGTGCGCGTTTGATTAAGCCTTTACCTTCAGTTGATAGCTATTATCACTCAATCTCACTTGGTCTAGATTATAAAGACTACGGCCAAACACTTACCAATTTTGATCTGAGCACTCCTATTACTTATATGCCTTTATCTGCCTCTTATTCAGGTGGATGGCAAGGTTCTAACAGTAGTACACAGTTTACGACAGGCGTTACTATCGGCCTCCGTGGGTTAGTGGCAGATGATAAAGAGTTTTCAGAGAAAAGACCTGGCATTGGCAGTGCCGCTGGTGCTAAGCCTAACTTTTTTATCGCAAAAGCCGAGATAGAGAGAACGCAGGCATTGCCGCGTGGTTTTGAAGCGTATGCGAAGTTAGATGGGTTTTTCTCAGGCTCGCCGTTAATTTCAAACGAGCAATACCTTGCTGGTGGTGCAGATACTGTTCGTGGATACTTAGAGGCAGAAGCTTCTGGCGACCAAGCTATTCATTCAACTTTAGAAATTAGAACCCCACAATTATTGAAAAATATTGCTTGGGTGCAAGATTTTAAATTAGCCACTTTTTACGATATTGCTAACTTAAAAACCATAGATGGGGAGTCGAGGCAGCTTGCAGGTACTGGTGTGAGGTTACGATTAAAAGCGTTTAAAGGTGTTAATTTTGATCTGGATTTAGCTGTGGCGCTTAAAGATAGCTTAGCAACAAAAAAAGGCAACGTGGCAAGCCATATGCGCTTTTGGTACGAATTTTAAATATTAAAGTAATGAGTAAATTAACTTAGAAAGTTGGCGTATGAAAAGACTATTGTTGTCATTGATTATTGTGTGTGGGCTATTGCCGCTAACTAGTTTTGCGGAGTGGAGCAAAGAGTGGACAAAGCATACAAAAGTCAGTATTAACCCACAAAGCGTTACAGAATCTGCAAGCCAAGTGCCAGTTGTCGTGCGCTTACATTCAGGTAATTTTGATTTCACAAGTGTCAATGTAGATGGCTCAGATTTACGTTTTTTGGCTGCTGATGACAAAACAGAGCTTAAATACTATATTGAAAAATTTGACGCCGTGAATGAGTTAGCCATTGTTTGGGTCATGTTACCAAGCATTAAACCAGGCGATAAAGATGCACATTTTAATGTGTATTACGGTAATGAAAAAGCGACTGCTACAACAAGCGATGCTAAAGCAATTAACGCTGCTGGCACGGTTGCTAGTTTTCATTTTGCAGAAGCAAGTCTATTGCTAGATAGCTCAGCGACTGGTTTACAAGCTTCAGGTGCTATTACAGTTCAGAAGGCAGGTTTAATTGGTCAGAGTGCAGTATTTGGTGGTCAGCCACTTGTGGTTGCCGCCAATCCTGCAATTAATGCAAGCACTGGCTACACATGGTCGGCTTGGATTAAACCGACAGCTCTTCCGCAAACTGCAAGCCTATACAATCAAGGTGATGCAATAAGTGTAACCATAGATGCACAAAAGCTCACTTTAAAAATTGCCGGTGCAACGTTAACAGGCGGCGAGCTTAAACCTGCGGTTTGGCAACATGTTGCTTTTACAATCAATGCTGGAAATGCATATCTGTATTTAGATGGCGCGCAAGTAGCGACAGCTGCTGTTACTGACCCAGATATGAGTAAAGAAATAAAAATTGGCGAGGCATTTACTGGTGAGATAGACGAGATGCAAATTGCCAGCAATGCAAAAAGCGCTGCTGCGATCAAGTTAGCCGCAAGTAGCCAAGGCGTTGAAAGTGCTTTGTTAACGGTTTCAGAAAGCGCGGGCGATGAAGAAGGTGATGGAAAACCTAATTATCTGAAAATATTAATTGATAGCTTAACGCCAGATGCAAAAATTGTGATTGGTATTTTGGCTGTGATGTTTGTGATTAGTGTCTGGGTGATGTATCAAAAAGCAGTGTTAGTATCAAAAACTGATAAAGATAATAAAAAATTCTTAGCGCGCTTTCAAAAAACAGATGCAAACGATTTGTTGCAGTTAGATAAAAGTGCAAATTACCCAAATTCCACACTTTACAAACTTTATATGGCAGGTTTACGTGAAATTAAAAAACGGCAACATGCTGATGCGCCACTTTCGCTGAGTGGCGCTTCTATGGATGCGATTAAAGCTGCCATTGATGCAGACTTGGTTCGTGAAACACAAAAACAAAACGCAGGCATGGTGCTTTTGACAATCGCAATTTCTGGAGGCCCATTCTTAGGTCTGTTAGGTACAGTGGTTGGCGTGATGATTACCTTTGCAGCTATTGCAGCAGCGGGTGACGTGAACGTAAACGCCATTGCGCCAGGTATTGCGGCGGCCTTGTTGGCTACTGTTGCTGGCTTGGCCGTCGCGATTCCTGCGCTATTTGGCTACAACTACTTAGCCAGCCGCATTAAAAATATCACAATTGCTATGCAGATTTTTGTAGATGAATTTGTGACACGTTCAGCTGAACTTTACGGTAAAGATTAAGGCTAGAAATGTCAGAAGGCGTCAAAGAAGAGAACCAGCTATACGACGAGATTAATATCACGCCGATGTTGGATTTAGCTTACGTGCTGTTGGTGATTTTTATCATCATGACAACTGCATCTGTGCAAGGTGTGAAGGTGCAAACTCCAACCACCGTAAATTCTGCACCATTGGCGAAGCCACAAATGCGGGCAATTACCATTACAAGCGATGGTGCTGTGTATCTAGACGCTTACCCAGTTGATATGGCGACTTTAGAATCGCGTTTGGCGGAATATAAAAGTGGTAATCCTGATTTGCCTGTGGTTCTAAAAGGCGATGCGGCCGCGCATTTTGACAAAGTTTCTGAAGTGTTGGGTATTTGTAAAAAACTGGACATTACCGAAGTTGGTTTAGTCACTAAGCGAGTAGCGGAGTAATAAATTATGCAAGTTCAAAACGACGCACAACCCTACGACACTATCAATATTACACCTATGCTGGATTTGGCTTATGTGCTGTTGGTGATATTTATTTTGATGACAACTGCGGGTGTGCAGGGTTTGAAAATGAATCTGCCTAAACCATCTAATAAGCCGAGTACTGAAAAGCATGATGTAAAAATTATAAAAGTACAGCCTGCTGGTACCGTCACAATTAATGGAGCAGGTGTAAGCATGGCGCAACTTGAGACTGAGTTAAACGCGGCTAAAGCCAAAGACCCAAAGTTTAATGTGATGATTGCTGGTGAGGCTAACGCTCCCTATAGCGGCATAGTAAGCGTCATTGATTTAGTTAATAAACTAGAAATAGAAAACGTTGGTTTAGCCACTGGAAAAATTGGGACATAAAGGTTACCACAGTGCAACACACTTATAACCCATTATTAGATGAAGAACCACCAAGCCAAGCTAGCGTTTGGCTTAAGCGTATCGCACTTGTTTTATTGGCATTGGTAATTCTTGGCAGTATTGGCTATGGCATTAAAAAGCTCATATCAGGTGGCGATACTCATTCTAAAAAGAAGATGACGACTATCGCTTTAAAAGATTTACCGCCCCCACCACCTCCCCCGCCCCCCAAAGAGCAGCCTAAAGAACAACCAAAGGAGCAGCCAAAAGAAGTAAAAGTTGAGCCGCAGCCTAAACCGGCCGAAACGCCACCAGCTGAAGTCTTAAAAATGGAAGGTGCCGCAGGTGATGGGCCTAGTCCATTTGCGGCTGGCGCCGTGAGCGGCGAGTACAAAGGTGGCGAGACTAGCACCATAGGTGGTGGCCCGAGTAAGCACCAATTTGATTGGTACACAGGACAACTTAAAGACAAAATTGAGGATGCAATTTCTAAAGATAAAGCGCTTGCAACTGGTTCATATAAAGTGATTGTAAAGGTGTGGGTCGCTGCTAATGGGCGTATTCAGAAGTACGAACTGGTAAGTTCTACTGGAGATGCTGAAAAAGACGCATTGGTTAGAAAAGCTTTAGAAAACATGCCAGCGTTACCTGAATCACCACCAAGTGATATGCCGCAGCCAGTGAAGTTGAAAGTTAGTGCGCGTTCCATAGGTTAAGAATTGCAATAGTATAAAAATTAAAAGAATAGCAAAGCATTGAATTTTATTGAATGAAATTGGAGTAGATATGAAAAAACTGTCATTACCTAAAGAAGTCACTCAAGAAAACATCGCTCAAGGTTTTCGGACTAGTCATTTGTCTGGGTTAAACACCAGTTCAATTATCGCCGTGTTAATGCTTATAACTGCAAATTCTGTGCAAGCAGGTGAGCGCGAATCACTGGAGCAGCTTCGCTCGACTACGACAAATCTTGTAAATCTGCTGGTGCTAGAGGGGGTGCTTAGCAAAGATAAAGCTAGTGCTTTGTTGAAACAAGCTGAGCAAGATGCGCAAATTGCTAAAGAGAAAGATGTTGCAGCAACACCAGCAAGCACTTCTGAATCTGTAGATGCGGCAATTGATAAAAAAATGGTACGTGTTCAATACGTACCTGAAATTGTAAAAAAACAAATGAAAGAAGAAATTAAAGATGAGGTAATGACCACTCTCAACTATAAAGCAGGCGAACGTTTAGGCATGCCAGACTGGATAGATCGTCTTAAATGGGAAGGATCATTGCGTCTAAGGGCCGAATCAGACAAGTTTCCTGATGGAAATCCTACCCCATTTGATTTCAATCAAGCTAATGGTACCAATATTAAAAACACAACTGAAGATCGAAACCGTCTGAGAGTGCGAGCACAGTTGGGTGTTAAGGCAGAGATTAACGATTGGGTGGCTGCTGGTATCAGAATGACAACCGGTAGCTTGGATGACCCGATTTCTCCGAACCAAACACAGGAAGCTGCAAGCGGTAAATATACTATAGGGCTAGATAGAGCCTATATGAATGCCAAAATTAAACCTTGGTTGAGTCTCGTAGGAGGGCGTTTTGCCAATCCTTGGTTCTCAACTGATTTAATGTGGGATCCTGATTTAGCGTTCGATGGGGTTGCTGCAAGCTTTACGCCGAATATTAATGACCAACTTTCTGGCTTCGTAACATTGGGTGCATTCCCAATTGATGAAATTGAGAAATCTAATCTTAATCAGTCTAAAAGCAAATGGATGTATGGCTCTCAAGCAGGGATTAACTGGAAACTTAACAGTAAATCTAGTATAAAGCTCGCTGTAGCATTGTATGATTTTAAGAACATCGAAGGCGTATCGAATGGAGAAGATTTTGGAACAAATGGACCATATAGCACGTCGATACCCGTATTTAGAACAAAAGGAAACTCGACTTTTGATATTAACGGTGGACAAATATCTGGTGGTGAGCAGTGGGGGCTATCTTCAAAATTTAGAGATGTGAATATCACTGGCCAAATTGATTTAGCACAATTTGACCCAGTGCATATTATTTTAACGGGTGATTACATAAGGAATATTGGCTTTAATAGTCAGGAAATAGCTCGCAGAACTGGTCTTGCTATCGATTCTACATTGATGCCTAAAAAACAAGTGAATGCCTATCAAATGAAAGTTACAGTGGGTATGCCAGAAACTTATCAGAAGGGGCAGTGGAATGCATTTGCTGCTTACAAGAGATTAGAAACTGATTCGGTATTAGACAGCTTTACCGATTCAGACTTTTATCTTGGAGGCACTAATGCTAAAGGCTGGTTGATAGGGGGCAGTTATGGTATCGATAAAAACACTTGGATTACAGCCCGATGGTTCAGTGCTGATGAGATTTCTCCGCGTACTTTGATAAATTCAAGCGGAGTTCCAGAAGCGTTATCCCCACTGTCCATCGATGTATTAATGCTTGATCTCAATACCAAGTTTTAGTTGGAAAAATGATGAAATCTAAACCAGTTTATAAATATTTTTATTTAGTTATTGCTAGCTTAGCCATCATTATTGTTTGCTCAAGCAATACGTATGCAGCAGAAAAAGATAAGTCTTCTAGACGAGCAGCATTAATGATACAAAAAATAAAGCAGGATATGGAAGCCGAAAAAGCGACTTTGCAGAAGGGGTTTGATAGTCAGAAAAAAGAGCTGGAAGCCAAATTGATAGAAAGTGATATGCAAGTTAAAACATTAAACACTAGCTTAACAGCCGCTAAAAACAAAGTAGGCTCACTGCAGGGTGATCTGAAAAAAATGACCGCAGAAAAGCTGGCGACGGAAGATAAGCTCGCAAAAACACAAACCAACTTAGAATTCACACAAAAAAACTTGACCGAGCTAACGCAAAAGTACCAGCAGGCACAAGCTGATTTAAAAGTGAATGATGCCCAGCGTAAAACCCTTGTTACCAACGTTGCGGATACCTCAAAAGCGCTAGCTGTGTGCACTGCAAAAAACACAAAACTCTATAACTTAGGCACTGATTTAGTGAAGGTGTACGAAAACCCTAGTAGCTACCAAGCCGCTATGCGTAAAGAATCTTTTTTTCAATTAAAACGTGTTGAGCTTGAAAACACGATGCAAAACTACCAAGACCAATTAAACGAAGAGCGTGTTGGAGTTAGACAAGTTGTGAATTAATGATGCAATGTTGTATAACCTTAAAGTCAAGCTTAAAATAAACACATTAAAGTACACACTTTAAAGGTGAACAATATGACCTATATAACGACTAGAGTATTTAATAACGGCAATAGCCAAGCAGTACGTATTCCACAGGTATTTAAGCTTGATACTTCCCAAGTGGAAATTAGTAAATCTGAAAACGGCGACCTTATTATTCATCCAATCAAACGAAAGTTTGGCGATTTATTATTGTTAGCGCTATCTAAGTTTGATGATGACTTTATTGCTGCCTTAGAAGAGCGCCATAATGATTCATTGCCCATGCAAGATAGAGCTGGCTTATGATTTATATGTTTGACACCAATATCATCATTTATCTATTAAAAAACAAACCGCCTGAGGTCATACAAAAATTAAATACATTAGATGATGATAGTAAAATTCGTATGTCGTTTGTTACCTATGCTGAGCTATTAAAAGGGGCGGAAAAAAATATACGCAAACCTAAGGTTATTAAACAGATTGAAAGTCTAGCACAGTCTATCAACGTAGAATTTTTAACAAATGAAAAGCTGTGTGAGAGTTACGCAAGTAATTTCACTCGACTAAAAGATGCGGGAACTCAAATCGGCGCAAACGACTTATGGATTGCTTGTCACGCCATTTCAATCAACGCAACGCTAGTCACAAATAATGTACGTGAGTTTGAGCGCATTAATGAGTTAAATATTGAAAATTGGGTAAATAATTAGCCCAATCTTTAACCGGCCTGTCGTATTATCGTCATGCAAAATACATATTACTGTCATATTTTATTTGTAATATAAGTTGATTAAAAGTCAGCTTCAAGGTTTGTTTTATGTTGTTTTCTCGCGCAACGCTTTCCCGCACGTTGCCTTTTGTAGTTTACATTTTATTTCTTGCCCTCAATGATTCCTTAGCTTCATGGATGTTGCCTCTGGTGCATGATGCGCGCTGGCTTTATGGAGTCAGGATTTTGGTTGTAGCAAGCTTGCTGGCTTGGTTTTGGCGTGATTACTTAGAGCTAAGTGCTAACGATTTACCTACTCAATCTAGGCTAAGTACAAGCGGTTATCTTTCAAGTATCGCGGTGGGTCTGCTGGTATTTGTATTGTGGATAGCGCCATACCCAGCTTGGGCGATAATGGGCGAGGCACAACATGGTGTTGGCTTTAATCCACTTAACGCAGATGGTAAGACAATTGACACTTTATTAGCCATTACACGTATTACTGGTGCCGCTTTAATTGTGCCATTGATGGAAGAGCTATTTTGGCGTTCGTTTTTTATGCGCTGGTTGCAAGACCAAGATTTTTTAAAAGTGAGCCCTGCTTCTATTGGCCATTTTGCTTTTTTTGCCACGGCTGTGCTATTTGCGGTTGAGCATAGTTTATGGCTTGCAGGCTTAATTGCGGGCTTGGCTTACGGCTGGCTTTATAAAAGTCAGCGTAATTTATGGGCGCCGATTATTGCTCACGCAGTGACTAATGGTGTATTAGGGCTTTGGGTATTGTATACCGCTAGCTGGGGCTATTGGTAGTGAGTAAATTAGCATCTAAACCTCAAATATTGGTGACGATTTTATGGCTGTACAGCACCGCTGTTTATGCTGAAAGCATTATAGATATTACGCCTTATTTGAGTGTAAATGCCACGCATGATGATAACGTATTTAGGTTTAGCAATACAGCGCAGGCTACAGCAGCATTTGGCTCAAGTGCCACTGGCGACACTATAACCAGCACTGAACTAGGTGTAGATGCCAACATCAGGCTGAGCCGCCAGCTTGTCAAGTTATCTGCCTATATTAATGACAATCAATATAATCGCTTTAGCTCGCTCAATAATGTGGGTAATGCCTATAACTTGAATTGGAATTGGCGCTTAGGTAATGATTTATTTGGCGAAATAGGGGTTGACCGGAATGTAGGTATTTCTAGCTTCTCTGAAAATCAAAACCCAGTGCGTAATATCCGTACCAATAACCGACAGTTTGCTAGTGCTAATTGGCAAATACATCCAGATTGGGTGGCCAGGGTGGGCGGGCAAACAGGTCAATCAGATAATAGCTTAGTGAGCTTTAACTCAATTAATAGCGAGAGTACTTCACTTGAAAGTGGGTTTAGATATAGCAACACTTTGGGTACGCAGTTAGGGCTAGCTTATCGTAAAACCACCACCACATATGCTGATAGAACAGGTTTTAGCTTGGTTTTATTTGGTCAAGAAAATACCAAAAAAGAGCTAATTCTCAATGCTGTGTGGGCGCCAACCGCTAAAACGAGGCTCAGCGGTAGTATTTCTCAGGTAAATTTAGATTATCAAAATGTGCCAAGTCGTGCATTTATTGGCCCGAGCGAGCGCTTAGATATTGATTATGCCCTAAGCGCAAAAACCTCATTAAATTTTAGCGTGTATCAGGAGTTAAACGCGGTTGAAGACACGCTTTCAACCTATGTGCAGTCCAAAGGGGTGAGCTTTAATCCTGCATGGAGCCCAACTGAGAAGCTGGTTTTAAGAGCGGGGGTGAGCTTAGAGCGTAGAGATTATTTAGGTAACTCAGGCTTGTTTTTCATTAGCAATGTAAGCCGAATAGATGAATACAAAGTGGCTAACCTTTCTTTACTTTATTTATCCACGCGTAAAAGCCAAGTGCAATTGATGTACAAAAAAGAGCAGCGCACCAGCAATTTGCCTAATGTAGATTATGACGATAACACGCTTAGCACTACTTTTAGGTACAACTTCTAAGTCACACTTTTCAATCTCCCAACATTTACTTGTTTAATAAGGCATTTCAAATATCACGTGCTTGAAATATTACTGACATATAAACGTCACATTATTTTCTTAAACTAGTCACATAAGTTAACACACATCTTTACTCAATCATCTGCTGTTTTGGTTTTTTGACAAACATTTAAGGTAAGAAGCTATTCATGAATATTAACGCCATCAATATCAGTAAAACATCCATATGCACATTAGTTATTTTATCTACGGTACTGACTTTACCCGCATGTGGCAAAAAAAAAGCAACAGCAGAAAAAGCCAATGAAACACAAGTGGTGGCAAAAGTGAATGGCGATGAAATATCCATCCATCAGATTAACTTTCAGTTAAGCCGCATGGGGGCTTTAAATGAGTCGCAGAGCAAGCAAGCGGCAAAAGAGATTTTAGCGCGCTTGGTTGATCAGCAATTGTTAAAACAAAAAGCTTTGGAAACCAAGTTAGATCGTGACCCTAATGTGTTGCAAGCATTAGAGACTTCAAAAAGCCAAATTTTAGCGCAAGCTTATTTGGAGCAACAAATGGCTAAAGTAGCCAAGCCAAGTGCTTCAGAAGTGACTGAGTTTTACAACACGCATCCTGAGCTTTTTGAAAATAGACGTATTTTTAAATTACAAGAGCTTGCTGTAGAAGTGAGTAAAGACAAATATGTGGAAATTGAAGACGCAGTTAAATCTAAAAAAACCATTGCTGAAATGGCCGTATGGTTAAAGTCTAAGGACTACAAATTTGCTGCAAATAGCAACGTGCGTAATGCAGAACAGATTCCACTAGAATTACTAAAAAAATTGCAGCCTTTAAAAGACGGTGATGCGGTTGCGATTACCAATGAAAAATCGATTAACTTGGTATATATCGCAGCATCACAATCACAACCTATTGCTAAAGATAAAGCAACGCCAGTGATTGAGCAGTATTTTTTAAATCAGAACAAAAATGCCTTAGCTAAAAAAGAAATGGATACGCTTAAGAAGGATGCAAAAGTTGAGTATGTAGGCGCTTTTGCAGATATGAAAAATGCTGTGCCAGTAAGCTCCCCAGCTACGCCAGTGACAGAAGCTCCCAAAACTAGTAACGCAGGTACAAAAGCAGACGAAAAAACACAGTCACATTTAGATAAAGGTTTGGCTGGTTTTTAAACCAGATTGAATCATTATTTTAAAAATAGGGTTTATGTTGATGCACAATAATTTTAATCAAGTTTTATCGTATTTAAGCGGCTCACGGACTAAAAAAAGTACTTTAATTAAACCAGTGTTTTTCTTAATCATGATATGGATGCTCAGTTTTTTTCAAGGCTTTAGTTCAGCTTATGCCGCAGATACTTCACGTTCAGATTACACAATAGGCACGGGTGATTTAGTCCGCATTACGGTATATAACAGCCCAGATTTAACAACCGAAGCCAGAGTTACCGCGGCAGGAACAATTACTTTTCCACTACTTGGTGAAATTAAAGTTGGTGATTTAAGCCCAGCATTAGCAGAAAAAAAACTAGTGGATGGGTTAGAAAAAGGCGGTTTTATCAAACAGGCACAAGTTAATTTGGTTGTGTTGCAGTTTCAAAGTCAGTTTATATCGGTACTAGGCGATGTATATAAGCCAGGTCGTTTCCCTTTAGATCGCCCGAGTACTCTATCTGATGTGCTGGCTCTGGCTGGCGGTGCAACGCCAAATGGTTCAGATATTGTGACAATAATCCGCTCCAAAGATGGTAAATCTAACAAGCAAGATTATGATTTACGTGAATTGCTTACTAAGGGGAACGCTGATAACAACCCCAAAGTGATTGGTGATGACATTGTGTATGTCAATGCACGTGAGGTATCTGTTTTAGGGCAGGTTAATCGACCCGGCAAGTATTCAGTAATAGGCGGTGTGCGTAGCGTATTGGATTTTTTATCACAAGCAGGTGGTATTTCATCTGGTGGTGCTGACAAAATTATTGTCATTACCAACCGTAATGGAAAGACGGTTAAACATGAAATTGATGTTGACCAACTCTATCGCACAGCCGATACCAAAGCTAACTTTGAATTAGCCAGTGGTGATTCTATCTATGTGCCACGTACCCCTGTATTTTATATTTATGGCGAAGTGCAGCGTCCAGGTGCATTTAGGCTGGAGCGTAATATGACATTAGCCCAAGCGCTATCTTCAGGCGGTGGTTTAACAGGTCGTGGTACAGAGCGTGGCGTTAAAATCAAGCGTATGGATGCATCGGGCAAGCTCACAACGATTAGCGCTCAAGCCAGTGATTTCTTGCAAGTGGATGATGTGGTTTATATCGGTGAAAGTTTGTTTTAAGTCAGCTATTTTTAAGTAAGTTACAGGCTAACTAAAGCCAAACGTTTAAGGGTTTTTAATGAATTTTTCGCAATTTATATCCATTATATTAGCGCGCAAGTTAATCGTCATTTGGGTGTTTTTTGTCACTGTGTTGGTGACAACTGTGGTAAGTCTTTTGCTGCCTAAAACTTATACGGCTAGCACTTCATTAGTGGTTAATACAAAAGGTGCTGATCCAGTAACAGGCTTTGTTTTACCTGCTACTTTAATGCCAGGCTACATGGCGACACAAGTGGATATTATTGCCAGCCGTAATGTAGCGCTTAAAGTGGTTGATAAGTTAGGCGTGGTGAATAGCCCGTTGGCAAAGGCTCAATTTGATAAAGCAACCAAGGGCGAGGGCGATATTCGCGATTGGTATGCTGACCAGTTTTTAACCAACTTGGATGTTGAGCCATCACGTGAAAGTAGTGTGATTAAAATTAGTTATCAAGGTGCAGATCCCAAATTTGCAGCAGTATTAGCCAACACTTTTGCTGAAGCTTATATTTACACCAATCTACAACTCAAAGTTGAGCCTGCAAAACAAGCTGCAGCTTGGTTTGATAGCCAAATTAAAGGTTTAAGGCTAGGAGTTGAAGTTGCGCAAGATAAACTTTCTACTTATCAAAAACAGCATGGCATTGTATCCACTGATGAACGTTTAGATATGGAAACTGCTCGCTTAGCCGAGCTATCCAGTCAATTAGTAGCAGCACAAGGGCAAACTTACGATACCACTTCACGCCAAAGCCAACTCAATCGAAGTAAAGCTTCAGAATCTCCAGAAATACTAGCTAATGGCTTGATACAGAATTTAAAAGCACAGCTAGTGCAGGCCGAATCAAAGTTTGCTGATGTATCTAAACGGCTAGAAAAAAATCATCCGCAATATCAAATTGCACAAGGTGACGTGACCAATTTAACTGCGCGTATTAATGAAGAAATTGCTAAAACCAGTAGCAGTATAGGGCAAACCGCGCGTGTTTCTCAACAGCGTGAAGGTGAAATACGGGCGGCTTTAGCTGCACAAAAAGACCATGTGTTAAAGCTTAGAAATCAGCACGATGATATGGCGGTATTGGTACGAGAGGTAGAAAATGCGCAACGTATTTACGATACAGCGATGCAGCGCTATGGTCAAACGAGTATGGAAGGCCAATCGGTACAAACTGATGTATCCGTGTTAAACCCAGCAATTCCGCCACTTAAACACTCTAGCCCTAAAATTACGCTGAACATTTTAGTGAGTATTTTTCTTGGTTTAATGTTGGGTGTTGGCTTTGCCATAGTAGCTGAAATGCTAGATAGGCGTGTGCGAACGGCGGATGATTTGTTGCAACAGTTTAATTTGCCTGTACTTGGTGCGTTTATTGAGAATAAAAAAGTAGCAAGTGATTTTATTAAAAAATTCAAACAGTTTTTTCAATCAAACATAATGAAAAAAAAGCCAATGCCTTTCAATGCCTTGGTGCGGAGTAAGTAAGATGGATTCTGTAAAGCCTTATGATGAAGTGATGGCACAAAATGATGCGTTCATTCAACCGCAGAATTACGAGCTAACTCAAAAAAATATACACCAAAATCAGTCACCACAAAAAATCTCTTTAAAAGATGAGCAGCTAATTGGCGATTTACTGGTGCGGCTGGGCAAACTTAAACCACAAGATGTAGAACGCATTTTAACAACACAGCTTGATAAAAACCTTGCTTTCGGTGAAGCTGCCAAGCGTTTGGGATTAATTTCAGAACAAGATATTCAGCAGGCACTATCACATCAATTTGATTACCCGTATTTGCATAATAGCAATGAGCTAGCATCGGGCAAAAAATTCAGTCAAGCATTGTTTGCCGCTTACGCACCTTTTAGTGATAAAGGTGAAATTTTACGTGATTTGCGCAGCCAGCTTTTAATGCGCTGGTTTGATAAAGGCAATAAAACGTTGGCAATCACCAGTGTGGTTGCTTCTGATAAAAGCTGTGAGTTAGCCGCGAATTTAGCGATTATTTTTTCGCAGTTAGGCAAAAAAACTTTATTGGTCGATGCCAATTTGCGTCAGCCAAAACAGCACCAGCTATTTAATTTAGACAATAAATTAGGCTTATCTAACAACTTAATTAATCGCGCTACTATAGACAGTATTGTACAAATTGCAGAGCTTTCAAACTTATCTGTGCTGACCGCAGGCTCATTAGCGCCTAACCCTACTGAGTTACTAGAGCGCGTTAATTTTGCTGCATTACTTGATGAATTATCTGGAATTTATGAAATAGTGATTATTGATACCGCGCCGTTTTCAGTAGGTTCTGATGCAATTACGGTTGCCATGCGAGCCAAAGGCATGCTGCCTACAGTGACTAAAGATGCCTCACGATTAGAAGATGTTCAGTTATTTATCAGGCAATCTAAAATTGCGGGTATTGAAACTGTAGGCTTTGTTTTGCAGGATAAATAGCATGATTGCCCAAGTGACTTCAGCACAAAACTCAAAATTAAATCTAAGTGCAATAGTCACTTGGTTGCCTGTTGTCATTGGCTTACTGGCTTTATATGTGCCCACAATTAATGCTATGGCAAAAGAATTATGGGTGTTTGATGACCAAGCGCATGGCCCTATTATTTTAATGGTGGTGCTGTATTTAACTTGGCAGCTACGTGCAGTTTTTAGCGAATCACCAGCAAAAAAACAGCCCATACTAGGCGGTTTAAGCTTTGTGTTTGGATTGTTAATTTATGCGGTTGGTCGGTCGCAGCAAGTATTTATCATGGAAATTGGCTCTATGGTGCCTGTGTTAGGCGGTATTGTACTGATGACACTTGGGTTTAAAGGCTTGCGCCAGCTGTGGTTTCCCATATTTTTCACTATTTTTATGATTCCGCTACCAGGTTTTATTATTGATACTGTGACAGGTCCGCTTAAGCATAGTATTTCGATTTTAGCGGAAAGCTTTCTTTATCACTCGGGTTATCCAATCGCCCGTAGTGGCGTCACGATTTCGATTGGCATGTACCAGTTGTTAGTGGCGGATGCCTGCTCAGGCTTGCACTCTATGTTTTCGCTCTCTGCATTAGGTTTTTTGTACTTATATATGATGCGCTATCGAAATTTACCTAGAAATATCATGCTGATAGCGAGCATTTTACCTATCGCTTTTATTGCTAATTTGTTTAGGGTGATTGCACTTATTTTAATTACTTATTACTTTGGCGACGAGGTTGGGCAAGGCTTTGTGCACAAATTCGCAGGTTTGTTTTTATTTGTAATTTCATTGTTAAGTTTGTTTGTATTTGACGCTGTTTTAGGCAAGTTTACTTATTTTAAAGATAGACCTAAATTAGCGCACGGAGTTACGGTATGAAAATACTAAACATCAGTATTAGTCACTTAATGATAGGCATTGCCATGTTAGGCGCTTCTGGTATGGTGATGGCGATTAAACCTAACGAAAAATTGGCTGATCGCTATGAAAAAATAAATCTAGAAACTGTTATCCCCACAACATTTGGCGATTGGAAAATTGAAGAAGTCGCTGCGCCTCTGGTTAGCCCAGATTTACAAGCCTCTTTAAATAAAATTTACGCGCAAACACTCACCCGCACTTATACCAATGCCATGGGTGAGCGCATCATGTTATCCATTGCCTATGGTAAAGATCAAAGCGATAGTTTATCTGTGCATTTACCAGAAGGTTGCTACGGCGGGCAAGGTTTTGCAATTCAAGATAAAGTGCGTGGCACGCTTGAAACAGCCTATGGGCAAATTCCAGTAGTACGCTTATTAGCCACTAAAGAAGAGCGTTCTGAACCTATTACCTATTGGGTAACCGTTGGTGAGCACGCGGTAACTGATGGCTGGAATATGAAAAAAACCAAACTCGATTATGCACTGCATGGTTTAATTCCTGATGGTTTATTAATTCGTGTTTCTAACATTACAAATCAGCCACAAGAGGGTTACACCTTGCAAGCGCAATTTACGCAGGCCATGTTAGCTGGAATGGCTGCAAATCAGCGCTTACGACTCATGGGGCTTGCTAAGACATAAACGCTTTATTAAGCGGATTAGTCAGCACAACGACACATGACCACTTCACCGTATTCTAAAGAAAACCTAAGCGTTGGTATTAAACACTTTTTACTAGGCCGTGGGTTGGCTGGTTTAGCTGGTTTCGCCACTGTGGTGTTGCTTGTACGATTTATGAGTGTAGAACATTACGCTGGGTACACAGCACTTACAGGTGTTATTGTTTTGGCTGGCATTATTGCAGGCTTAGGATTTGAGCGTGCTGTTTCACGCTATGTGCCTGAGGGAAGATTAGAACGCGGGGCTTCTGAATTGGGCAGATTTATTTGGATAATGGCATTGATGCGGCTGGCCGCTGCCATGTTGATGTGTTTAGTTTTATATGCAAGCTGGCATTGGGTGCTGGCGGTTTTTCATGACGTTAATATAAGCAAATTTCCAATAGCGCTTGCCTGTTTTGTGTTGGCAGAAACGTTATTTCAATATTTTTCTAGTGTATTACAAGCACTTGTTTTGCAAAAAACACTTACCCAACTTATGGTGATTCAATGGGCGGGGCGCTTATTCCTTATTTTATTATTTGTTTGGCAGCAGGCACAAATTGATCTTGAAGACTCCTTATGGATTATGGCGATTCCTGAAATGCTGGGTGTGATTGGGTTTGTGCTGGCTTTGCTGCACTACATCAACAAGCTTTCTGAAACTCAATCAACTATAAATCAACACGAAGCAACTTGGCCTAACTGGCAAGGCGTTACACAGTTGTCATTACACAATTATGGCTTTACTTTGCTCGCTGCACCCCCTCAGGGTTACTTTATGAAAATGCTGGCGGCTGCATTTTTGCCTACACAAATGGTTGCAGCGTATGGCTTTTTTTTAAGCGTGGCAGAACGTTTAAGGCAATATATTCCGCTACATTTGCTTTATAACTTAATCGAACCCGTGATGATTGCCAGCTATTTGCAAGACAAAAACTTTAAAACATTGAGCTACCGCAGTCAGTTGCTTTATAAATCTAACCTACTATTAATGGTGCCTGTTATTGCATGGATAGTGGTTGCAGGCCCACAAATCATTGGCTTGCTCACTGGTGGAAAGTTTCAAGAGTTTACGTGGATATTGTTGGTAGTATTTGTACAACTCACAGTGGGTAGCCATGTTGTGTTATTACAGCTGATTTTAAATTCAGTCAACGCTAGTGTGGTGTTAGTGCGCGCTGGTTTTTGGGCGTTGTTGGTGATGGCAATTTTTACTGGTTTAGCCTGTCAAGTGGATATGCGCGCTTTAATATTAGGTCCTACGGCATTTTCACTGGCTTGTAATTTATATGTACTCCATCAGTTTAAAAAAATGCGCTTGGACTATGCATTTTCTTGGCAGATGCTATTAGGTGTTGTTGCATCTGGTGCAATAGCTGCGATGCTCAGCTATTGGAGCTTAAACATTGCTTATATCGTCACATTACAGCCAATCTGGCTTGCGTTAGTAACTGGGCTTATTGTGGCGGTTACCTATACATTAAGTCTGCCAGTTTTAAAAGCCATTAATATGAGTGAAATTTATTTGCTTAAATCTTTATTTGTGCGAAAACCTAGCATGTTCAAGCCGGCACTTGGCCATGAATAGCCCTACTTTAAATAGCGCGTTGAATATAAATATAGGTGTTGTTTCCAACAAACTAGGTTTATCTAAACAATTAAATCCACATGTTAAGCACTGTGTGATTGTGACAAGTTTTGATAAAAATCAACCTGGTTATCTAGATTTTTCATATCGAATCCAAGCTTTAAATGACTATTACCATTTAACCATTATTAGTCATCAGCCACTCAAGCAGGCTGAATTACAGTTTAGTAATGCAAAATATATTGTGTTAAATCAATCTCACGGCAAGCTTGGTTTGTTGAGTTACTGTTGGCAAGCTGCAAGATATATAAAAAAAAACCAACCTTCAATCACGGTGCTTATGCATTCTAGCTTGGCATTTATTCCACTGATGCTAAAAAAGCAAATATGCGCACTTTATTGGAATGAGCACCCAACCAATCTAATGCATTTACCAGAACATTTCTCGCCTATTAAATACACGGTAACCCGAGTATTGCAAAAGCTATTGTTTTTAGGCGCAAAAAAAGCACAACTTGTCATGCCCATTGGTGAAGAACATCATCATGAGTTATTGGAAAAAGGTTGCAACCCGCAACGGGTTGAGATGATTTATATGGGTGTAGCCGATGCCTTCGAGCAGAATGAGGCGCCAAAGGCACATCATCAAGATTGGCTGAAAATTGTTTATGTTGGCACGGTAAGCGTTCAACGCGGCCGTGACGTGATGTTAGATGCCATGGCAAATATTGCACAAGATAATATCCCAGTACATTTAACTATCATCGGTGCAAATACAGCTGAATTAAACTATTGCAACAACCGCATTAAACATTTAGGCATTCAAGCGCATGTGGATGTTAAAGGTCGGGTAACAGGCGATCAAATACCTGATTTATTAGCGCAAGCAGACGTAGGAATTTGCCTGTGGGAAGATAAACCATGGTGGCGTTTTAATCCACCAACCAAGTTATTTGAATACTTGGCAGCTGGTTTGCCCGTATTAGCGAGCGATATCTGTACCCATACGCGCTATGTTCAGCATTGGCATAATGGGCTAATTTTTGATTACAGCGTAGAGGGTTTAACTACTGCATTAGCTGATTTAGCTTTAAACGAAAATAGAATTCTGCCGCTTAAACAGCAAGCCGCCAATGATGGTCAACAATACTTGTGGCGGCATATTGAACCGCAATTTTTACAAAAAATAGCAGATTTGGTGCAAGTATGAGTCTGTCAAAATGAGTTTAACTGTTCAAAACAACAGCATTTGGACTAAAGTACTTTTTGTACTAATTGCGACTTTTATAGCGTTTATATTTGGCATGATTTCAGTGACTGCAAACCCAATATTTATTGGTTTAGCCGTCGGTTTAGTGGGTGGAATTATATTACTCACATCGCCTAAAAAAACTATTTGGTTAGTCATTGCTTTAGGCTTAGCAACGCCAGCTTTGTTGGATATGGGTGGGCATGGTTTAAGTAAAATTTTATGGGCAGTTTCAATGATGTCCCTATTGTTGTGGCTGCCAGGTTTAATGAACTTGTTTGATTTAAATAAAAGTCAGCACGACAGGTACATTCCTACTTTTGTCTGGCTGGCAATTTCGTTTGTACTATTTTCAATGTTGTCAGCGTTGTTAGAACATTATTCGCTAAGTGAATTTTTAACTGGTTTTAAGCGCTACTTTCAAGCATTTGGGCTGCTGTTAGTGTTGGTGACACTCAATATTTCTAAACAAGATATGGATAAATGGCTTAAGTTATTACTGGCTATCGCCTTATTACAACTGCCATTTTCATTATTTGAGCGTTTTATATTAGTGCCAATGCGGGGCGGTATCGCAGCCGCGGGGGCAGAAGCTACTGATATTGTAGCGGGTACCATGGGCGCGAACTTAGATGGCGGTAGCCCCAATGCGTTAATGGTGAGCTTTGTGCTAATTGCCTACGCATTCATTTTTTCGCGTTGGCGCGTTGGTTTAATTAGCACAACAAAACTATGGCTTTATGGGCTTATTTTATTGCTGCCGCTAGCTTTAGGCGAGACAAAAGTGGTGGTATTTATGTTGCCTATTATAGGTTTGGTGCTCCTGCGTAAAGAAATGGTGAAGCATCCTGTACGTTATATTCCAGTGATTGTTGCCCTTGCAGGGCTTACCGTAGCCTTTGCCTATCTCTATGTTTATATAATGCTAGACACCACATTTGCGGATGCTTATAAAATTTCTGTGCAGTACAACGTTAAAGATGTTGGGTACGGCACATCACTTCTTAATCGCACAACTGTGATGAGTTTTTGGTGGAAATTGCAAAGTGCGCAAGATCCATTAGGTTTCTTATTTGGTAATGGTTTGGGCAGCTCATACGGGTCTGGTTTGCAAGCTGGACATATTGCCGCTAAATATCCTGGTTACGGCATTAGTTTGACATCCATTTCTACGTTGTTGTGGGATGTGGGCGTGTTCGGGCTAACTTTATATCTAACGGTATATGCTGCCGCATGGCGTGCTGCAAGTAAGTTATGGCGCCAAACAACGAGTGATTTAGTTAAAGCTGATGCGCTAGCTATTCAAGTAGCACTCGCTTTAACACTGATGTTTACTATTTATTCAGATAGCCAAATTAACTTAATCATGCACGAAATTATTTTAGCGATGGTTTTTGGGTACCTGGCATTTTTGGTTAAGCAGCAACACAAGCTTGAACAAATAGCGCTCGCCTCAACTTAAATCATGCACATCCTTTTTTTAACAGCCGAGCAATGGCCCACTTTTCGCGCTGATATCACCGCTTTATTTGGTCGTTATCTACCGCGTTTGAATATCACTTGTGATTTAGTCACTGAGCGTGACTCAATTAACACTTCCAACTTAGATGACACATGGCCAGCAGGCAAAGCCGTAGTGTTTAACATACCCAAAAATCGCGCTGCACAATATTTTGCTAAATTCTGGCATCAATGCCGTGTGTTGTTCACAACTGATTACTCTCAATACCAAGCCATACAAGTACGCGATATGACCGCAATCGCACTAGTTGCTTTAATAGTTGCCAAAATTAAAGGCCTGCCTTTTTTGTATTGGTTATCGTATCCACAATCAGAAGGGCAGGTACATCGAGCCAAAGCGCGTGGACCAACTGCTGGTATGCGTTACTGGTTTCCTTTGCTACAAGGTTCTATAGGCCAATGGCTGTTATATAAAGTTATTTTGCCCAATAGTCAGCATGTGTTTGTGCAGAGTGAGCAAATGAAAATAGCGCTTGCAGCACATGGCATACCGCTCAATAAAATGACGCCTGTGCCTATGGGCGTAGATTTAGAATTTGCCCAACTAACGCAAATAAAACCCAGTGACGATGCCCGCTTATCAGGTAAACGTGTGCTGATTTATTTGGGTACACAAGACCGTGTTAGAAAAATAGAAGTGCTATTTGAAATGCTAGCCATCATTAAACACGAGATTCCCAATGTTTTATTGTTATTAGTGGGTGATACAGAAGATGCACAACATCGCCAATGGTTGAAAGACGTAGCGGTTCGTTTAGAAGTAAATGCGCATATTTTATGGTTAGGCTGGGTACCTATGTTAGAAGGCTGGCGTTATGTGCGTGCTGCTGAGCTAGGGCTTTCGCCTTTGCCTAGAAGTTATTTACTAGATATGGCATCTCCTACTAAAGCCGCTGAATACATGGCACTAGGCTTGCCAGTCATTGCTAATGATAGTCCCGACCAAGTGGAGGTGATTAACAACAGCAATGCAGGTTTATGTGTACCCTTAAGTGCTGATTCTTTTGCGCGTGCGGTGATGGACTTACTCAATAATCGTGATTTACAACAAAAAATGAGTGAAAAAGGGCAGGCTTATGTCGCTAACTTTAGATCCTATTCAGTGATATCGAAAGCATTAGCAATTGCCTACTACCGTATTACATTAACTGAACGTAATTGATTTTTATATACGCTGCGCTCAAATTTTAGATGTGCCACGTAATTAAATATTGAATAACATTATGAATGAGTAGGTTAGGCGCTAAACCATTAAGTAAATGAAAGCATATGAGATATAAAACATGATATACACAGATAAAAATCGATACGAGTATCTCGATGTACTAAGAGGAGTGGCAGTTTCAGCGGTATTGTTACATCATATAATTGGATATAGATACAATGATTTTGGTGCGAGTAATCCAATATACCCATACTTAAAAGTATTTATTGAGCAATCTGTTGATTGAAGTAGATTTGGCGTAGTTTTATTTTTTTTAATTAGTGGATTTATTATTCCTAATAGTTTGAAACAGGGTGGTTTACTAAAAACATTTTTTTAATTAGTCGTTTTTTTAGACTATATCCTGCCTACTGGATTGCGATGACTTTGATACTAATATCAGAACTTATATTTAGGAAAGCTGATATCCAATTTTCAGTCGGTCAAATTATTGCTAATTTAACTATGATTCCTAAAGCATTTGGCTACGAAGAACTAAGTCGTGTCTTTCGGACGTTATTTATAGAAATAATTTTTTATATATGTTGTGTTTTCTTATTCAAATTTAATTTGCTTAACAAACCTAATGTGATTGGTGTCATTGCTGTTGTCTTAGGCTTAATTACACCATTAACCATATTGGTAAATCATATTTATGGCACTCACTTGGGGTTAAAATTTATTTTATTTTATTTACCATTTCTGTTTGCTGGTAATTTGGTACGAATGTCTTTTATAGACAAAAATAAAATAGCTAACAACTGGCTTATCATTTTTAGTGTACTGGCGTTTTTTGAATTACTTGTATTGACTGGGGTTTATTTCCCAGTAGCTGAAGCTATAAATAAAGAATTTTGTAAATTTAGCCCTTATTCAATTATTAGTGCTTTTGTATTGGCTTTTGGTTTTTTTATCGTAATTACAAAAGCTCAAACTTTAAAAAGTAAATTGATGGCTAAGTTTGGTCAAATTAGCTATTCACTTTATTTAATGCACATGATTTTTTGGGTGGCATTGACACATGTCATTAAACCAAATAATGCAATTAATTTTATGATTTATTTATTCTTTGGCGCTTTAATTTGCTATTTTGCGGCCAAACTTTCTTATCGATTTATAGAGCAGCCAGCTGTTAACTTTGGTAAGAAATTAATACAGCAACAAACTTATACTTTAAAAAAGTATGACGCTAATGAGTTTATCTGAGAGTTTATTTATGAATAAAGTATTAAGAATCTCATTATTAAAACCTAGTGGTTACTGGATAGTTTTTTTACTTTCTGCGGCATTTATTCCTACTACTTATGCCGAAAATTGGTTACCTGTAAAAGACACCTCATTGATGATAGAGCCTGGCAGCATATTGGATTTTTCTAGTATTTTGTCTCCATTAAAACCCATTAAAACACGAATTATCATCAACTCAGCAGGGCAGTTTGCATTTGAAAACCAGCCGGAAACATCCCAACACTTTTTAATTGCATCATTGCCAGTTGGTATTAACAGTGGTGGTTTTCCCAGTCATGATGTGGCAGATTTGTATGTGCAACAACTGCGTTTACATGGTTACAACATGGCGAGGATAGACTTTGTTGAGGCTGTGTTAATGGAAGGTCGTAAGGCAGATTTTGATTACAATACTGAACAGCTAGACAGGTTTTATTATTTAGTTTCTGCGCTTAAAAACAATGGCATTTATCTGATATTGAATGGCTTAAGCGGTGATAACGGCGGATATGGCAATATATCTGAGCGCTGGATAGGCAAAATGCAGTTGCATCAAACTATTTATTTTGATGCAGAAAAACAAGCGCATTGGAAAAAACTCATTAGCACCATGTATAGCAATACCAACCCATACACAGGCATGCCATTACTCAAAGACCCCGTCATGGCAGGGTTAATACTTGTGAATGAGGGCAATTTAGTTTTTGTGAATAGACAAGGCATATTACCCGCGTTTAAACCGTATTTTGCTAAGTGGCTTAAAGCTAAATACGGCAGCAATCAGGTGCTGAAAACAGCTTGGGGTAAAGAGCTTAATGCTAAAGAAAATCTTGAAGCAGGCTTAATTGAATTCCCTGCGATTGATACGTGGACATCCAAACGCATGGCGGATGTGCAACAGTTCTATTTTGAAACTGAGCAAAAAACCACAGATTGGATGACGCAATATGTACGTGAGCAGGGGTACCAAGGTTTAGTCACTAACTATAATTCATGGAATGCCCCAGCCGCACAAGCCACACGCGGGCAATTGCAGTGGGTGGATATGCACAACTATTTTGCACACCCTGAATATACCAGCGGGCAAGAAATGCGCGTGCGCCAAGATAGCATGCTTGCAGATGGTGCTGGCTATTATAGAGAACTTGCTTCAGCAAAACATATAGGCAAGCCTTTCACTGTGACTGAGCATGGCCAGATATTTTGGAACCCATATCGTCGCGAAAACGGATTGGTTTTGCCAGCCTATGCCGCCTTTCAAAATTGGAGTGGCATTTGCCAGCACTCAGGCGCCATTGCTTTAAGTTATGTGGGTGTGGCTGGTCGTAAAACAATCATTGAGCCGTTTGCCGTAGCCTACGACCCTATTGCGAGAGCTTCGGAAACGCTGGCAGCCCTGCTTTATCTGCGTGGGGATGTAACGCCAGCAAAACATACGTTAGGCGTAAAGTTTGGACCTGTTGATGCGTTTGAAAAAAGTGCGCATTTAGGTAATACCCCCAGCGATATATCTAAATTGAGCTTAGTGACTGGTGTTGGCTTGGATTGGCAAGGACAGGGGCTGGCACTTAGTAAATCTAAACCAATAGCATACGATGGGCAGATGGACTTTAATCAACAAGGCTTTGCTTTGATTAATAATGGCGTTAAACAGCCTGATACTTCTAAAGCTAGTTTAGGTATAAAGCTGGATGGACTAGTGAAAAAATATGCCGGAAATTTAGCATATAAAATCAATAAAGTAGGGTTGATCGCTGATGAGCGCTGGTCTGCCAGAGTGCAAAATTTAAGAGATGTACATTGGTTAAATGATGCCAATTTAACGAATGTTGAAACTGGCGTTTATCAAACCGATACTAATGAAATGACGCTAGATAGTGCACAAAAACGCATGGTGGTCATTACATCTAAAACAGAAGCGGTAGTTTTTGATAAACCAGAAAGCATTCAACTTAAGCAGCTCAAAATTTTAGAAGCTGATTCAGCAGCCCTAGTTGCAGTATCGGCCATGGATGGTCAAATGCTGCAAAATAGTCAGCGTATGTTAGTGGTAATCGCCACTGATGCGCGAAATTCAAACATGCGCTTTGCCGATGCTGCGGAAACTAAGCTGACGAGCATGGGCAGCAATCCAGTGATTCTCAAAACCACTAAAATCAAGCTTAGCTTACAAAATTCCAACGCAAAAAATCTTAAAGTGTTTTCTACCAATTTGCGCGGGCAACGACAAGATGTAATTCCCGTTGCTTTAACATCAACCATACAAAAAAACGACAGCATTGAGTTTACTTTAGATACCAATACCCTGAGCCATGGACCAACCACTTATTTTGAAATTAGCTTGTAGCTTTATATGCAGATCCAACAAATAATAAATCGTCAAAAGGTTGCAATTGTAGTGCCAGAAATGCTACCAGTACCCCCTGTGCAGGGTGGGGCGGTGGAACACTGGGTGCATGAAGTTTCTAAGCGCTTAGATCAATCAAATTTCGACATCACGATTGTTTCGCGACCTGCTAACACTGCAGGCGTTGCTGGAATTAAGTATGAGGGGATTGCTTGGACAAGGCTAAGTAAGTTCTTTTATGCAATTAAAGAGCGTTTGAGCAAAACCAATCCATTACGACATCTAGCCAAAATTCAAAACGTGGCTGCTTATGGCTGGCAGGTAGCAAAACGTGTGCGCGATGCCGATTTAGTGGTAATTCATAATGAGCCCAATTTATTACTTTTTTTACGTCGTAACACTCAGCAAAAAGTCATTTTACATATTCACAATGAACATTTAAATATTCGATTATTTAAACCGTTGTATCACTTAGCTTTGAAAAAAGTAGATGAAATCGTTTGTGTGAGTGATTATATTAGACGATCTGCAATGACGCACTTTCCACAATATGCTAATAAATTTAGCGTGGTTTTTAATGCTACCGATCCCCAAATTTTTAAGCCATATGGGCAAGAGGCCATTACCAAACTAAAAAATATTGTTTCGATAGAGGCTGATAAAACGTATTTGCTTTATGTAGGGAGGCTAAATGCTCTAAAAGGCGTGCATATACTCATAGAAGCTTTTAATAAAGTGCATCAACAACTACCTAATACGCTTCTCATCATTGCAGGCAGTTCATTTTTTGGTGGTGCTGCTAAAACCTCCTATGAAGCGGATTTAGTAAAATTAGCCCAACCCATTGCAGATGCCATTATTTTTACTGGCTACATTCCGCATGAGCAACTTAAATATTTATATTCAGCTGCAGATATTGTAGTGCTGCCTTCAGTGTGGCAAGACCCTTGCCCGCTAGTGGCACTGGAAGCAATGGCATCAGGCACTTGCCTCATTGCCACTCAAGCAGGGGGCGTGGTAGAGGTGTTGCAGCACCAACATAATGGCTGGTTAGTGCAGCCTAATGATGTCAATGCATTAATAACTGCAATCTATGAGTTAGTACAAAATCCTGCCAAAAGAGCTCAATTAGCTCAGCAAGCGCGACAGTTAATTGAGCAAAAATACGATTGGGCAAGGTTAGTTGGGCAACTGGAAACCAGCTTTATCAATAAAAAAGCGCCTGCAGCAACACAACTGATGGCTCAGCAAAAAAATAACATAAAGGTAACTCCATGATAGCCATCGTTTATCCTCAATTTTACGGCGTGGGCGGTATTGCCCGTTATTTGGACTCATTTTTAGCTAATCTACCGCTTGATCATCCCCAAATTTATTTGATTACAGGTGATGAGCATCGCCAGCCAATTGGCTATGAAGGTGTCGAAATTATTCATATACCTTTTACATCCAATCGTTTTGCGATGATTATTTGGATGTTAAAAGCTCGCAAAATACTATTGCAGTTATATAAGCAACGAAAAATTAGCTGGGTTAATTTACATATTCCGCCACTTATTCCAGGTTTGTTATTACCTAAAAAAATTCCGTTATTGTTAACAGCACATACCACTTATTTAGGCATGTCAGGCAAATTCTACAAAACTAAATATTTTGAGAGTCAGTGGAATCAGCTAGCGCTTAGTATCAAGTCGTGGATGGAATTAGTTATATTTAACCGCACCAAAAAAATGATTACCCTCACCGAGCAAGGTCAGCAAGAGGTGTTAGCGTATGGCTATAAAAATCCGATTGTAGTGATACCTAACGGAGTTGATTTAACTAAGTTCACGCCAAATAGCCAAATAGAAAAAGATATAGACGTATTGTTTTGCGGGCGTATAGAGCGCCGCAAGGGTAGTCATGGCATAGTGAGCTTGTGCCATCAATTAGTGGCCGCAAAGGCTAATATCAAGATTGTAATAGTAGGTTATGGCGAAGATGAAGTTTGGGTTAAAACGCAACTGGCACCTTACGCTAAAAATATCACCATGACAGGCCAAGTATCTTTTAAAGAAGCGATTGAGTTTTATCAGCGCAGCCGTGTTTATGCATCAACTTCCTATTATGAGGGTTTGCCCGGTACTTGCTTAGAAGCAATGGCGATGCAGTTGCCAGTGGTAGTGTGGGATTTCTTATTTTATCGTGGCTTAGTCAATGATGCAGAAACTGGTCATATTGTGGCTATAGATGATTTTCAGCAGATGACAGCTAAGGTTATTTACTTACTAGAAAACCTAAAGTTTTCAGCTCAACTTGGTGAAAGCGCGCGTCTGCATTTAGCAGAACGTTACGGTTGGGATAAGTTAGCTAAAGAAGTTTTGCTGGCTTTTAATCAGTAATCAAAAAATTAAAGCAACAATTGGTTACTCAAAATAAAACACACGCTAATGTGACATTTTTATTTCAAGCTCACTAAGCCGTTCGGACTAATTAAAACCTAAGTCCATTCATTGCACTGCAATCAAAAACCAACATCATTAACGCTGAGATTTAAGGCGGTTGATTGATGCGGCCTTAATTTATTGAATTTATTTTGTTCAATTAAACAAAGGTTGGGTTTGATGCAGATTTATAAAAAAATAAGTTTTATAACGCCAACGGTTTATAGCCTTAAATCGATATTTAAGTCGGTTAATCGTTTTTTTTATGAAGCTAGTGTATTCAATTTTGCCTATAGTCATGTTGATATATATGCTAAATCCTATGATTATTTACCCACTAATCCGCGTCTAAAATTAAACGTTATAGCACGCGAATCCATTACCAATAGCCTTACCAATATTAGTACACCTGACTTTAATCAAGGCTACAGCCCAGATTTTTGGCCAGACTTTAATCACTCAACCAAACCAAAATCACCCAGTAAACAACCTAAATTAAAAGTGATGATGCTTGGCTTGCGTGGTTTTCCAAATGTACAAGGCGGTGTAGAGACGCATGCAGAGCATCTTTGTCCATTATTGGTCAGTATGGGTTGTGAGGTGGAAGTTATTGCTAGGTCACCTTATCAACCTAAGCAGGTAGGTCAATACTGGCAAGGTGTCAAATTAAGCCCGATTTGGGCACCTAAGTCTAAAGGTTTAGAGGCACTAGCTCATACATTTTTTGGCGTGTTATATGCCGCTATCAAGCGCCCAGACATTCTACATATCCATGCCATTGGGCCAGCTATTATGACCCCATTAGCGCGTTTACTCGGCTTGCGGGTGGTCGTTACACATCATGGGCCAGATTATAATCGTCAAAAATGGGGTTTTGTAGCGCGTCATATTTTACTCTTGGGTGAATATATGGGTATGCGCTTTTCAAATAGTCGCATTGTTATTTCTAATGTGATTAAAGAGCTAGTTTTGCAAAAACACTTGATGCATACCGAGCTAATTCGCAACGGTGTTAAAATGCCAGATACATATTTATCAACTATTAACGCGGATAAGTGCCTTTCTAAATTTGATTTGACCCCTGGAAAATACGTATTATTGGTGAGTAGATTAGTGCCAGAAAAACGCCATTTAGATTTAATAAATGCGTTTGACCAAGCTAATTTAGACGGTTGGAAATTAGTATTAGTCGGTGCTTCTGACCACCCAGATGTTTATGTGGAATCATTAATTAATCGCGTAGCCAATAGCGCAAATGTGGTAATGACTGGCTACCTAACGGGTGAACCGCTTAAAACGTTGTACGCCAATGCAGGTTTATTTGTATTGCCATCATCCCATGAAGGGTTATCAATTTCATTACTTGAGGCGCTAAGCTATGGTTTGCCAGTTTTGGCAAGCGATATTCCTGCTAACCTTGAGTTGGGTCTGCCAAATAGCCAATATTTTGCGTTGGGCGATGTATGTGAGTTAGCGCAAAAGCTCACTGCTAATACTTTTAATCCTATCAATCATGATTTGAAAAGCAACTTACGTCATTGGGTGGATTATCGCTATAACTGGCAAGGTGTAGCCGCGCAAACGGTTAAAGAATATCAAAGCGCGTTGCACTAGGTATATCGAAGTGCATAATCGGTATCCAAAATATCTTAACTTTAGATTAAGTGAAGAATTTTATTCTGATCAAGCTTTTAACTATACAAATACTCCCACTACTAACTCCAGCACGTTTTTAATTCATTCACTAAAAAAAGAAATTAGCCAAGTGCTGGATAAGTTAATACCAGCGCACAGCAATGTCGTATTGTTAGATTTTCCTAATAA
>JAYVFU010000017.1:0-19595 GCA_043772865.1 Methylophilaceae bacterium | reverse complement strand
TCTAGCTGTTAAAAAACTAGTCGCCATATTCTTTTTATTAGCTTACCAAGCTAATGTTTATGCCCTTACCCATACTGCTGCACAAGTTACTACAACCTCTACGCCCTCACCAAGCTTAGGTTTATTGAAAATGTTTGTAGGGCTGTTTGTGGTAGTAGGCATTATGCTTTTGCTAGCTTGGTTTGTTAAACGCTTAGGCCTGGTAAACCATAGTCAAACCTCTGTTGCCAAAGTGATTAGCAGTGTGAGTGTAGGTTCGCGTGAACGTGTTGTGGTGCTAGAAATTGCAAATCGCTGGGTGGTAGTCGGTGTTGCACCTGGCCGTGTTAATGCGATTGCAACATTGGATAACGTACCAGTATATGCAAACCAAATCACAGCAGCGGATGCTGGTTCTGCTAATGCTGCCTTACATTCAGCCGTCTTAAACCCAATAGCTAACTCCGCTTGGATGCTAGCGGTGCAAAAGTTTCTTAAACCCAATCAGCCAGAACCCAATCAGCAAGCAACATCTTCTGAAACCTATAAATCTAATGCCACTAAATCTGAAGATAGGTAGATGATGAAATTATCTATCTCACCATCAATATTAAAAAGTGGATTGCTAATAGCTCTACCTTTGGCATTATTTTCTACATCTTTGCTCGCAGCTGATTCTGGTGGTTTACAAGTATTGAGCACTTCACCCACGGCAGGCGGTGGGCAAAATTACACCTTGAGTGTGCAAACACTCATTATGTTAACCGCGCTGTCTTTTTTGCCAGCCGCATTGCTTATGATGACAGGCTTTACACGCATTATTATTGTGCTATCACTATTACGCCAGGCACTTGGCACGCAATCATCGCCACCTAATCAAGTGCTGGTTGGATTGGCTTTATTCCTCACCTTTTTTGTGATGAGTCCAGTGTTGGATAAAGTATATAGCGAAGCTTATCAACCACTATCTGAAAATAAAATCAGCATGCAAGAAGCGTTAGATAAAGCTAGTGCGCCGTTAAAGGCTTTTATGATGAAACAAACGCGAGAGGGCGATTTGGCCTTATTTTTAAAAATGGCACAAACCGAAAAAATGCAAACACCCGATGATGTGCCATTGCGTGTGCTAGTACCTGCTTTTATGACCAGCGAACTTAAAACAGCGTTTCAAATTGGCTTTGCTATTTTTATTCCATTTTTGATTATTGATATGGTGGTGGCCAGTGTGCTGATGTCGATGGGTATGATGATGGTGTCACCTGCTATCGTGTCTCTGCCATTCAAATTAATGCTGTTTGTATTGGTGGATGGCTGGCAGCTTTTGCTGGGATCACTGGTACAAAGTTTCTATTAAAGGGAACCTTTATAAACTCATTAAGAGACATTTCTAAAAATCAAAGGGCATGACAATTTTTAATAAAAATCTCAAATTTCGTCATTCACTCTAAAGTGAGAATGATAAAAGTAGTAAGTTTTTGATTGAGTGAATTTGAGTAAAAAACGTCTCAACAAAAAATATAAAGGAATAATGCAATGGCAATGTCCCCAGAAAGCGTAATGACAATTGGTCGTCATGCCATGGAAGTCACATTAATGGTATCTGCACCTATTTTGCTGGTTGTGTTAATCATAGGTTTGATGGTGAGTATTTTTCAAGCGGCCACGCAAATTAATGAATCTACTCTATCGTTTATACCAAAACTTGTAGGCGTGTTTGTTGCACTGGTCATTGCTGGGCCGTGGATGTTAAGTGTTATGTTAGATTATATGCGTATGGTTTTTACTAGTATTCCAGCTTTAGCGACCTAGTAGCCCACTATTAATTAGCCGCTAACTATAAAGTCAAATTCTATGATTACAGTCAGCAGCCAAGTATTACAAAGCTGGGTGTTAGGCCTACTACTACCACTCACACGTATTTTAGCAATGATTGCATTGATGCCAATTATTGGGCATCAATCTACGCCTAAGCGCGTAAAAGTGGCTCTAGCAGGTTTCATTACACTCATTGTCATGCCCACGTTGCCTGTTATTCCGCCTATTGAGGTGTTTTCGTGGCAAGGCATGGTAATTATTGCCAATCAAATCATGATTGGTTTAGCCATTGGTTTTATGATGCGCATGGTATTTGCTGCGGTAGATTTAGCGGGCCAACTAATAGCTTCTACTATGGGTTTAGGCTTTGCTACTTTTTTTGATCCACAATCAAGAGGCCAAACAAGTGTGCTTAATCAAATGCTTGTAATACTTGCCTCACTGGTTTTTTTAAGCATTAACGGACATCTAATGTTGATTTCTGCGGTAGTTGATAGCTTTATCAACATGCCCATTACTGGAGATATTAAATCAGGGCTTCATCCTTATGCCATAGTTGTTTGGGGGCAAAACATATTTAGTGCTGGCTTGCTCATGTCACTTCCAGCCATTGCAGCATTATTAATCACTAATATGGCACTGGGAATACTCTCGCGTACTGCGCCACAACTTAATTTATTTGGCATTGGTTTGCCAGTAACACTTACCATGGGCATTGTAATTCTAGCGTTAACATTGCCCAATATGTTGCAGCCCATGCAACGGTTAATAGAGTCTGGAATTGCGGCAACAGTTAACTTATAGGGCTTATTCATTCATAAATTCATTGAATCATTTAAGTATTGATCAACATTTGCCGATATTACCTAATATGTTTTATATCGTTTAGATGCATTAATAAAGGCATTAAATTTGAACTGAATTGGACTAAGAATTTAGCCATGAGGAATTCGTAATGATTAAACCAGAAATCCCCATCAATGAAAAAGCACGCATTACGGCACTTAAACGCTATGATATTTTAGATACTTTATCTGAAAGTGATTTTGATGATATCACGCTCATTGCCTCACAAATTTGTGGAGTGCCTACCGCTCTTATTTCATTAGTAGATAGTGATAGGCAATGGTTTAAAAGCGCAATAGGACTTGATGCAAAAGAAACACCACGTGACATTTCATTTTGTGCACATGCAATAAATGGTGATGAGCTTTTTGAAATTAAGGATGCTATTAGCGATACGCGCTTTTCAAACAACCCATTAGTCACAGGTAATACCAATGTGCGATTTTACGCAGGAATGCCACTTACCACCTCAGATGGCTATAAATTAGGCACTATTTGTTTATTAGATAATAAGCCTCGGGTATTAAGTGATGCGCAACGGGCAGTACTCATCTCGTTATCTCGGCATGTGATGAATTTAATGGAGCTTCGTTTACTTACCAAGCAACAGGCAAGTAGTGAGGCTTTGCTTAAACAAAACGAGCGTAGAATTAAACATACAAACCATGCATTAAAAGCTTTTAACGAGGTCACAACAAATACAATGCATCAAGTAGAGCATCAGTTTTATGATGCGCTTGATGTCAGCATGCGCTATTTGGGTTTAGAGTATGCAACATTTAGCACAATTAACGCTTCTGTATACCGTACTAGTTTAGAGATCACACCTAAGAATATAGACCCGACTCAACAAGCGTTTAAAATTGAAGATAACTCACACCATGCCATTTTGTTATCACAAGAAACTGTGGCTATTCCAAATATTATTGAATCTAACTATGCAAAACTTAATTGCCTACCATTATTTAATCGACAATCTTATATTGCGCAATTGATCTCTATTAATAATGAGGTAATTGGAGTCGTTAGTTTTTCTAGTACTCAGCCTAGAAAAAACCCATTTGACATGGCTGAAATTGAATACATCCAAATGTTAGCGCGTTGGATGGCAAGTACTTTAGAACGCCAAGCGCTAGAAAAATCATTGGTAGACTCAAATGTGCGTGCAGAGCTAGCCATCAGTGGAGCTAACCTAGGCTCGTGGGATTGGGATATGGTCAATGATAAGTCATTTTGCAATGATCGCTGGTTTGAAATGTTGGGATACATCCCCAACGAAATATTAATATCAATGGTCACTTTCGATGCAATGGTGCATGAGGATGATAAAGCAGAGTTCTATGCCACAATACAGCGCCATTTAGGTGGCGAAAGCTCAGAACTTAATATGGAATTTAGGTTAAGGCATAAAAATGGTAGCTGGATATGGATAGAAGATCACGGCAAAGTGATGGAGCGTGATAAAGACGGAAAGCCACTTAGAATGCTTGGCACGCATATGGATATAACCGCAAGAAAACTAGCAGAACAGCAAGTAACGCAACTGGCTTTTTATGATGAACTGACTAAGTTGCCAAACAGGCGCATGCTGCAAGATACGCTTACCCAAGCTATTACGCGATGTGACCGCCATCAACAATATGGCGCTGTGGTATTTTTAGATATGGATCACTTTAAGTGGATTAATGATAATTTAGGTCATGCAGCTGGCGACACCTTATTGCAATTGGTTGCTGCCCGTTTAAATACTTGTGTTAGAAAGTCAGATACCGTTGCTCGATTTGGTGGTGATGAGTTTGTAATTGTTTTAGAGCAGTTAGGTGAAATACACCTCGCGACTATTAACGCAACACTCGTTATACAGAAAATATTAGAAACACTTAACTTGCCTTATGATTTAAATGGTGGCTCGTATATGAGTACGCCAAGCATAGGGGTTACCCTGTTTAACAATAGTGCTGAGACGCCAGATGAGCTGATTAAAAAAGCTGATACCGCCATGTATATGTCAAAACAAGCAGGACGTAATTGTGTGCGGTTTTATAAAAATTCAATGCCTAGTATTCGCTTGGCAGCCTAGAGAGTAATAATGTCGCAGTTTTAAGGGCTTAAAATTCGCATAAAAAATGCCCCACTAATGCATGCAAAGGCAATTATTAATGGGGCTTACAAATAGTCAGTTAAATATTTGTGCTTGGCTCGTTTGTTTCAGGGCTAGTAGTATTAAAAGCATCTATTGATACTGGTTCAGAAGTTTCAGAGCTAAGCCCAACAATTTTAAAAACTTGGCAAATGAAAGTATCTGAGTTGCCAGCACAAGAGTTGTCAGCGGTAGTGGTAGAACTGCTACCACCACCGCCTCCACCACAACTTACCAAAGCTAAAGTACTAACTGCTAATAGCATGGACGTAGACCATTTTAGTGTTGTTTTCATGATTGATTCCTATCAGTTAGTTATCTATAAATTATCTGGCACCAGGTATTGGAGTGGTTAGGTACGGAAATCTTGCTTGATAATCAGTAGCTGTTTTACGTACACCATCAGTGAGTGATAGACCGCCTGCTGGAGCATCTGATGGTCTGCAACCTACTTTAAATGTATCAGTTGACCCTGTTAATTGGCACAAGGCACCCATTGCAACTCTTAAAGATAAGTCTACAACATCATCACCAGGGCGGCGACCATTTGGAAAACCAGCATTATCACCACCTGGCACACCTAATGCACTTTGCGCACCTTGCGCTCTAGGTGTAATGCCAGTATTTAAACGCAACATTTCACCAGAAATAAAGGCAGGGTTGGCAGCTTTAGCATTTGTTACAAATCTAGATTGATTTAAACCAAATATGCCGTTTAAAAACGCTTCAATTAAGTCGGTACGTGGAAAGTTAGTAGGCGCAACTGCTGAAGGAAACAAAGTTTGTATCAATGCAGGCAAAGTTGGGTTAGTGACATAATCACCAAATTGCGCATCACCAGCTGGTTTAGAAGAGTTGAATTTATCTTTGTCTTCTAGACCAATAACCACCTCATTAACCAATGGCATACCTAATCTTGAAACTTGAGACCATGCACCCCCGTTTTTACTCGCGCTATTGATATTTGAACTTGGAGTGGGGTTAATTAATCGACCTTGTCTAACGCTTGCCGTTGTATAGCCACCAATTACAGGTTCTGTACCAGCAGTTAAGCAGGTTATGGGTACTTCTAAAGCGATAGTACTGATATTTTTGTTGTTAAGATCGCTTGTTGTACCAGATTCTGGGCCTAACGGATTTAGATTAATTAAATCAAAAATTGGACCTACTGCAATATAAAATGGTTCAGTGCGTTGGCCTACAAACACACGACCATTAGTCGCACAACCTGGAATTTTAATATCATAAATATATTGGTTGGCATAAGTGTCGTATCTACCCGCACCGCCGAATGATTTATCACCTATATTATCTACAGGCTTAGTAAAAGTTGTTGAGTCATTGCTGGCATTACGTATTGCTTGAGTTCTACCTGAACGACGACCTTCTGTCACAAGATTAACTGTGTATGTTTCAGCTACATTGAGTGCCGTTGGGTTATCTCCAGTAATAACACCAGAGTTTATTAACGGAATTTTAACTTGTTTGCCACCAACGGTAAGTGGTGTACTTTTTGAAGCATTATTAAAACGAAATTGGTAAGTCAAATGTTCTTTACCATCACCTACGTTGTCTACATGAATTTCATAAAGTGCATTAGCATCAAATTCATAAAAATTCGGGCCGCCTTGTGGATCCTGAAATGGAATATAATCTGCAAGAAAAGTCACTGTATTTTCTCGACCAGTTTCATAACTTCTAAACATATAGAAGTCAGTACCATCAACTTTAGATTGACCAGATATAAACGGCGCTTCGCGATGGCTAGACGCTGATACTGGCAAAGCAGCCATGGTGAGTAAAGCTGCAGTGACTACCAACGCCAGTTTGCAAGATTTCGTTTTAATTGATTCCATGATTCACGACCCCTATTTAATTAATTTAAGTAAACAATATGTTTATTTAGTTGCAATCCTAATGATTGTACATATCTAAATTTAAGTATGTACGGTAACGCACATTTGCAATTATCAAACTTGCTTATAGATTTATACTTATTTGTATACGCAACAAGACTATAAATAGATGCAAAAGATTATATTGGGCCTTTGTAAATACATCTTTTTTTACCTGTTACTACTAAACTTATGATTTGATGGTACTGTCGTCATGAAATAAAAAAATTTTCATAGACTTGTTTTCTAATAGGAAATCATGCAATCATAAATAATGATGTTAAAAAACTTTATCCTCAGTTTGCCTTTATTGAGTTGCATTGGCTTCGCTAATGCAACACCTTATATTCCAGTTAGCCCTAATGCTGTACTTGAAAAATTACCTAATAACAGTAGTGCAGTTTCGAAAGAATTTAGTAGTTTAAGGGCTGAGATTAGGGAGGATCCCCGTAATGTTGCGTTGGCCGTAAAGCTTGCAAAATTATATATTGAGCGCTCAAGAGAAGAGGGTGACCCACGTTATTTAGGTTATGCGCAAGCTGCGCTGGCCCCATGGTGGAAATTGGCAGAGCCGCCAGTAGAAGTTCTCGTTATGCGGGCAACGTTATTGCAAAGCACGCATCATTTTGATCAATCATTATTAGACCTTAATGCAGTCTTAAGAAAAGATCGTAAAAATGGCCAAGCTTGGATTACACGAGCAACCATTTTACAAGTGCAAGGTGAGTATGCAAAAGCATTGCAAAGTTGCAAACAGTTGTATCCATTAGCTACCAAGCTAATCACCACTACTTGTGTGACTAATATCAAAAACTTGAGTGGTCAGGCTGAACAAAGTTATCAAAAATTAAAAACAGCTTATGCTGAATCTGGTGAAACTAATACAGGCATACAAATATGGGTGCTTACTTTACTTGCAGAAATGGCCAACAGGGTGGGTGATAACTTGGCATCTGAAAAATATTTTCAGCAAGCCATTAAATTAGAAGAACCCGATAGTTACTTGCTAGGTTCTTATTCTGATTTTTTGCTCGATCAACATCATCCACAAGAGGTGATTAAGTTGTTATCTACCAAAACTAGAGTGGATGCACTTTTATTAAGATATGCCGAGGCTTTAAAAATGACCAATTCTGAAGCGGCATCAGAGCAAGTAGAGGCTTTAAAACAACGTTTTGCAGCTGCCATGATGCGTGGTGATACTGTTCACCAGCGCGAACAGTCTCGATTTGAATTACGTCTTGTAAATAACCCAAAACGTGCTTTGGAAGTGGCCAAGTTAAATTGGCAAGTACAAAAAGAACCAGCAGATGCCCGAGTTTATTTAGAAGCAGCAACTGCAGCAAATGATCAATCT
Organism: Methylophilaceae bacterium; assembly: GCA_043772865.1. GTDB lineage: Bacteria > Pseudomonadota > Gammaproteobacteria > Burkholderiales > Methylophilaceae > JACMMS01. The sequence continues at coordinate 11,563 of JAYVFU010000017.1, read as the reverse complement.
GCTATTACTACAATGACTAATTGGATAGAAAAAAATCATCAACAAGATGTAATTTTGGAAAAAATCATAACCAACTATAAGCGCAAATCATAATGAAATTTTTATCACTATGTTTGTATTCCATTGCATTGTTTTTTGTATGCAACACAGTCGCTTATGCACATAAACCAAGTGATAGTTATCTAATAATGTTGGTAAAAGATGGCGCAATTAAGGGGCAATGGGATATTGCACTGCGTGATTTGGACTACGCCATAGGCTTAGATGAAAATGCAAATAATGAAATTACTTGGCAAGAAGTACTTAACAAACAAAAAGAAATCAATGCTTATGCTTTCGCAAGGCTGTCTATAAATGCAAGCTTAGCCGCAAAAAGTGAACAAACAAAATGTGATATTACGCCTAAACAAATGCTCATTGATCACCACACTGATGGCTCTTATGCAGTGATTGAATTTACTTCAGATTGTAAGGCCGTAATGAATAATTTAGGTATAAATTACGCTTTATTCTCAGATATTGATCCTTCACATAGAGGTTTGTTGAGGTTGGAGTTTAAGGGGACTACAAAAACGGCTATCTTTGGACCAGATAATGCTAAACAAACCTTTGTTTTGGTCACACCAAGCAGATTGACAGAATTTAAAGATTATATTGTTGAAGGTATATGGCATATATGGAAAGGCTATGACCATATACTATTTTTAATTTCATTACTGTTGCCAGCAGTTTTAATACGTAGCGCTAAAACTTGGCAAGCTTCGCCTAGCTTAAAATCTACATTTTTAGATGTGCTTAAAGTGGTGACTGCTTTTACAATTGCGCATTCAATCACGCTAACACTTGCTACATTACAGGTGGTTTCACTACCTAGTCGTTGGGTTGAGGCAACAATTGCCGCTTCTATTGTGGTTGCCGCACTTAATAATATATATCCCAATATATTAAAAAGGAGATGGATAGCTGCATTTGCTTTTGGATTAATTCATGGTTTTGGCTTTGCAGCGGTACTTTCAGATCTAGGCTTACATGGCGGTACATTAATCATTGCGCTGGTTGGTTTTAATTTAGGCGTTGAAATTGGTCAGTTAGGCATATTAAGTATATTTTTGCCTTTAGCATATATCATGCGTAACACTTGGTTTTACCAACGCATAATATTTTATGCGGGCTCTATTTTGATTATGGTTATCGCCAGCTTATGGTTGATTGAGCGCGCCTTTAATATGAAAATATTTTCACTATTCATTTAGTTTGTCTCCTTATCCTCACCTTTATAAAGGTTAATGCAAACTTCTATAGTTCATTGAGCTTTATAAATAATCTAATCACTATAACTAACATTTGTTGAATTAATATTAATAAAGACTATGGTTTTTTATTGGTATTGTGTTGGTTTTAGTTGTTGTGTACACTATTCTAAAGTTACTTAGCAGACATATGGCTTTTACATAAGTCGTAGCTATAGACTTAAAGTGATTTTTTACATGACAACTATTTATTTATTAAGGGGATTACTAAATGAAAAAGATTCAACTAGCAGTGGTAAGTGCATTATTAATGTCATCAGCTTCAGTCTTTGCCGCTGATCGCGTCATTGTTTCAGATAAAAGTTGTGCTAGCTTACCAACATTTGCACAATTGCAAGCAGCACTAACTGCATCTGTTGTTTCCGGTGCTGGTGGTTCAGATGCAACCACTACTACAGGTGGATTAAGCTTTCCTATGTGGGCTACTATGGTCAATAGTGCTGGACGTGTATGTGCCGTTGCTAAAATTGGTGGTACGGATCCCTGGCCAGGTAGCCGTGTTATTTCTGCACAAAAAGCTTATACAGCTAATGCATTCAGTAATGAAAAATTAGCTTTATCAACAGCTAATTTGTTTACAGCAGTGCAACCAGGAGGCTCTTTATACGGCTTACAACATAGCAATCCAGTCAATCCATTATTCGCTTATGCAGGTGATGCAACTAAATTTGGTACGACTAACGACCCAATGATAGGTTTTAGAATTGGTGGTATTAATGTATTTGGTGGTGGTCTAGCTTTATACGATGCCAACAAAAAAGTAATTGGCGCAATTGGTGTGAGCGGTGACACTTCATGTGCTGACCATCAAGTTGCATGGAAATTGCGCGCGCAATTATTTGGCAAAGGTGCTGTTGTAGCTAAAGTACCAGGTGGCGTAAACGCAGCATTTGGTGCCCCATCTAGTGGAGATGACAATATCATTTTCGATTTAACAACAGCTTCAAATGGTACGGTATCAAGTGCAGGTGGTTTTGGTCATACGGCTGGTTGTTTAAATCAAAAAGCGCCATTAGTTAGTAACGTAACCAACTAATCACTTTTTTGAATGGAGTTTAATATGGACACATTATCTACCATGCAAAATATGCGATTAACAAATAAGCTTGTATTAATTGCAATACTAAGCGCTGCTTTAACCGCTTGTGGTGGGGGTGGGGGCAGCTCTTCTGCACCTCCTCCCGCGCCAGTTGGTGTTGAAGTTTCTGCTTTAGCATTAGCGACTAGCCTTGATGCAGGTGAGCTTACTGAAGACGCATTTATTGCAAGCTTGCCGCCAGAACTGCTTTAAATTTAGTTAGTGTTGGTTGTAGTTTTAAAAAAAGGGCTTCATTAGAAGCCCTTTTTTATGTAGTTAAATATTGAGATAATTCGACATTAATTAAAGTTACTCTTGCGTTTGTTTGTCTGGAAATATTTTTGCACGCTGTGCAGGTGGTGTTTTAAGCCACAATCTAGCTTGTGTTAGCTCATCAGTATCTAAAGGCTCTGGCTCAGCAAAAGGGTCTTCATGTAGTTTTATTGGATGCAAGCGCATTTGTTCAGCAAGTTGTTTACCCCCTTCGCGCATTCTCTCACTTACATTTTTCCGCTCTAAATCAAGTTTCACTTCTTCGGCTTTCACATGCTCCAATTGTAAATGGCGGTAATAAGCCATTTCAGCAACTATGAAAACTAGAAATAAACTAATAAAAATAATATTTTTTTTCGATAGATATCTGTTTGTCATGAATATTAATTAAATAATGAGTTAAGAATAAATTAGTAGAGTATAGATTTTTATGAAATGTATTTTACTTAGCAGATTCCACTTTGTTAGAATTAATTTCTTTTTCAAACAAGGGTTTTGTATATAGCTTTTTGCCAATCTCTGGCATTTGAACAACAGGGAAATCTGGCAGTATCCAATTGGGTTTTGGTGAGACAAGGGCTTCTTGATTGCGAATATATTCGTACCTATCGTTGGTAATAGTATTTGCCGCATTGCCATCACGCATCACATAGGGGCGTAAAAATACCATTAAATTGGTTTTTTTATGCTCGCGGCCTTGGGTTTTAAACAGATTACCTAATACGGGAATATCACCTAGCAAAGGTACTTTATTAATGGTTTCTGTAATACGGTCTTCAATTAAACCGCCTAGCACAATAATATTGCCATCATCCACCATGACTGAGGTTTCGATTGAGCGCTTGTTGGTAGTAATACCAGCCGAATTTGCGCTATCTGATACGCTTGAAACTTCTTGGTATATTTGTAATTTAATCGTGTCAGACTCTGAAATTTGTGGCTTCACTTTTAACGTTAATCCTACATCTTTACGTTCTATGGTTTGAAACGGATTAACACTGCCACCGCCGGTTTGTGCGTATTGACCTGTAATAAAAGGTACGTTTTGCCCGATGACAATTTTAGCCTCTTCGTTATCTAACGTAAGTAAGTTGGGTTTAGATAAAATATTGGCATTTGCATCAGATTCTAAAGCGTGAGCCAGCACACCAAGGTTGGTGATAGTACCTAGCCCTGGCACGTTGATTTGCCCTTTAAACAATCCTATATTTAAACCATTGCTGGCTGAGCCAACATTTTGGGCGACGCTGGTGATGCTCGCACCGTTAGTGCTAAATTTAGTGCCGCTAAATGATTTAATACTATTGCTAGTGCCATCTAAACTTTGTAAATCTTGCCATTGAATACCGAACTCTGAAGCTTTGTCAGTTGAAACTTCTGCTACTAATGCCTCAATGTAGAGCTGTGCACGCCGTATATCTAACTTATCAATCACCCCACGTAACATATTAAATACATGGTCTGGCGCAGTAATAATAAGCGCATTGGTCGATGCATCCGCTTGAATCATGCTAGAGCTGGGGGTGGTAGTAATATTTCTATCGGTAAAAGGTAATGCTATAGCTGGTGTGATAGCTGTGATTGCATTAAGCATGGTTGGATTAGCGGCAACAGCGTTAGTCACGGCTGTTGGTGTAGTTTTTGTGGTGTTATCTACACTACTAAAAACATCTGACGAATTGGCTGTGAGTGCTTGTAAAGTAGCCGCTAATTTTTTAGCATCCGCATTACGCAAATACACCACATGTATACTGTTACCCGAGCTAGCCTGAACATCTAATTGCTGTATCAAGTTTTTAGCGCGGTTTACTTGCCCTGCATTATCGCTTCTTAAAATAATGCTATTTGATCTTGGCTCTGCTACCACAATCATTTTTCTGGTTGGTTCAGCTGCTGTATTCGTATCTACTAACTTGCTAATGACTTGCGTTAGCTCAACAGCATTCGCATATTTTATTTTGACCACTTCATTTTCTATACTACTAGGCTGGTCTATGGTGCTGATGAGTTTGGCTACTTTTCTGAGATTTTCGGCATAATCTGTAATGACTAACATATTGTTATTGGGGTAAGCATTAATAATATTGTTAGGTGAAATTAAAGGCTTAAGTATTGGCACTATTAAATTAGCAGATTCATATTTAATGACAAACACTTGGGTAATAATTTGGTCGCCACTGGATTTATTATTACCATTTACGGTTGGGCTATAGCGCGTTTTAGCATCCGCTTCGGGCAATATGGTGATGATGCCATTGCCTTCAACCGCAGTAAATCCTTGTGTTCTAAGTGCTGAAAGTAAAACTTGATAAGCCATGGTTGGTGAAATTGGCGTTGCTGAAGCAATATTAATAGTGCCTTTAACACGTGGGTCAATAATAAAGTTTTTGCCACTGATTTGCCCAATTGCTTTGATCACAGATTCAATATCGGCATTTACAAAGTTCAAAGAAGCTTTTTCTTCTTCAAGTGCATAGGCTATATGACAAAGTAACAGGTTTACAATGAGGAGAAATTTAACCAGTTTGAACAAAGAGTTTTTCATTTTTAAGCTTTTATATTTGAATGCTTATTAAAATAATGGATAAAACAATGATAGCTATCGAAACTTGTACATGTGCGTGGTGTTAGGCTTGTTTAGTCAAATTTAAAGTATGATGTTATAAAACCTATTTAGATACCAAACAATATTCTTATTATGGATTAATTTTAAATTACAAGCTATGGTATTCGTTAATCCAATTTTTGATCTAATTAAAACATGACTCACTGTCACAAAATATTATGAATCCAATATTTACAACACATCATACACGCTTAATTCCATACCCGTTTGCTAAGGCAAAAGGCATTGTTTTAGTTAATTACACAGATGATGGCGCAGAAGTCGTAATGCGTGAAGGTGCTTCTGCAGAAGCGCTCACTGAAGTTAGGCGAGTGCTAGGTGTTAAAGTGCGGGCATCTATCATCAGTGTTGAGACTTTTGAAAAACTACTGACGCAAACTTACTCACAAAATGCTGGCGCGGCTGGGCTTGCCGATGATATTAAAAGCGATTTGGATTTATCTAAGTTATTACAAGAATTACCAGAAGTTGAGGATTTATTGGAAGCCGATGATGGCGCGCCCGTTATCCGCATGATTAATGCTATTTTAACGCAAGCTTTGTCGGCCAATGCGTCTGACGTGCATATTGAGCCTTATGAAACACGCTCTGTGGTGCGCTTTAGAATTGATGGCGCCATGCGCAATATTGTAGAGCCGCATCGTGGCTTGCATGCGGCCATGGTATCTCGCCTAAAAGTGATGGCACAGTTAGATATTGCAGAAAAGCGATTACCGCAAGATGGGCGTATTACTTTAAGAATTGCTGGTAAAGCGGTAGATGTGCGGGTTTCTACGCTGCCAACTGGTCATGGTGAACGTGCTGTATTGCGTATTTTAGAAAAAGATAGCAGCCGTATGAATTTATCAAGCCTTGGTATGAGTAATCATACCTTGGATGATATTGATCACTTAATTCATCAGCCACACGGCATTATCTTAGTTACAGGGCCAACGGGCTCAGGTAAAACCACCACGCTATATTCAGCATTATCACGTGTAGATGCCAGCAAACTCAATATCATGACGGTAGAAGACCCCATTGAATATGATTTGGCACAAATAGCGCAAACGCAAGTCAATGCCCGCATTGAGATGACCTTTGCCAAGGCCTTGCGCTCAATTTTACGGCAAGACCCTGATGTGATTATGATAGGTGAAATTCGTGATGTAGAAACTGCACAAATTGCTGTACAAGCGAGCTTAACAGGTCACTTGGTGCTGGCGACTTTACATACCAACGATGCGGTTTCTGCCGTAGCACGTTTAATGGATATGGGTGTGGAGCCATTTTTACTGGCGTCTTCATTATCTGGCGTGTTGGCCCAGCGCTTGGTACGCTTGCTGTGTGCGCATTGCAAGCAGGGAGCCGCACCTGATGAAACTGAGCTAGATCTGATCAATGCGCATTTAATTAATTCAAAACAAAACGCTCTCAAAGTGAAGCAACCACAATTAATTTACCGTGCTGTGGGTTGCGAGCATTGTCATCACACGGGCTATAGTGGCAGAACAGGTATTTACGAACTATTGACCATGGATGATGCCCTCAAGCGCGCCGTGCATGACCGTTCTGCAGAACAGGTTATTCGCCAACATGCCTTAAAACTGGGCATGTTAGATTTGCGTGCTGATGGCATGCGTTGGGTGATTGATGGATTTACTTCGCTAGAAGAGTTATTGTCGGTAACACGAGATTAGTTTATACAGGCATCCATATGGCAGTTTTTAAATTTGAAGCATTAGATGCTACTGGTAAACTGTGTAAAGGCACGATAGAAGGTGAGACCATCCGCCTTGCACGTAGCCGTTTACGTGATATGCAACTAACGCCGCTTAAGGTTGATGCATTGGATGAATCAATTGAAGCGGCTAAAAATAGCCATTTTTTTGAAAAGAAAAATTTCAGCTCAGCTGAGCTATGTTTAGTCACACGTCAAATATCCACCTTGCTTACTGCAGGATTAACGGTAGACCAAGTGCTCAATGCGATTGTAGAGCAGGCCGAAGATGACTACACCAAAGAAGTCATGCAAGGCATTCGTGCAGAAGTAATGGCAGGGAGCACTTTATCGCGTGCATTAGCCAAATATCCTAAAATTTTCCCAGATATTTACCGCGCTATTGTTTTTGCAGGTGAAGAATCGGGAGAGTTAGCCAAAGTGACTTTGCGTTTGGCAGAATATACCGAATCGCGCAATGTGCTAAAACAAAAAGTACTCATGGCGTTTATTTATCCCGCTTTAGTAACTGTTGTTGCGTTGCTTGTAGTGAGTGGCCTACTTATTTATGTAGTGCCACAAGTAGTAAGTGCATTTGAGCAATCGCACCAAACGCTGCCACTACTGACCCGTGCGCTTATTGCGCTTAGTGATTTATTACGTGCCACTTGGCCTTATTTACTAGCGATTATCGCGATTGCCGTATTTGCCATTCGTCAAGCATTGGCTAATCCACAAACTCGATTTAAATGGCATGAGCAACTATTAAAGTTGCCACTTTTAGGTGGTTTGGTACGTGGTTTAAATACTGCACGCCTGGCCAGTACCTTAGCAATTTTAGTGGGGAGTGGTGTACCTATTATCAGTGCCATGAAGGCCGCCGCTAAAATTATCAGCAATTTACCTATGCGATTGGCGGTGGATGAAGCCATTGATATGGTGCGAGATGGTACGCCATTAAGCCGTGCATTAAAAAAAGGTAAGTTGTTTCCACCTATTTTAATTCACTTACTTAGCAGCGCAGAAGCAACTGGGCGTTTGGACCAAATGTTAGAAAGTGCTGCCGCCCAACAAACCCGCGAAATGGAAAATCGTATTGGTTTGCTCACGGCTTTGCTAGAACCAGTATTGATTTTAGTGATGGGCGCGATGGTACTGGCGATTGTGCTGGCTATTCTGCTACCAATTATTGAAATGAATCAGCTGATTAAATAAGCCATGTATTATTTTTGTCTATTTTTTATTCATTAAACTTTGTATATTAAAACCACCTGTATTGATGCTATCTAATGACTTTGGTGTCATATTTTTACTGCCTTCTAAAGTTTTAGTATCTTCTAGCATCACTTTAGATTCCGCGCCATTTTGTGAAATCGTGACAGAATTTTTAGTAATTGCTACTAATTGCGTGCCAGCAATAACTTCGTGATTAAGCAAAGCATGAATTTGTTTTCCATCAGCTAATTTAAAAATAGCAAAACCAGGGCTGTGGTGCGTCGTGCTCATTACGCCTAATAATTTTAAACTATTATTATCCAGCGTTATTAGTGGACTTTTTGCTTGATTAAACCAATGTCCAGCCAAAATGGAAGGTAGTAATGTGGATGTAGAGGCCTCTAAAGGCTGAACTTTGGCGATGGGTAAAGGTTTAAAAAACACCCAAAACCAATAAGCCAAAGTTAGCGCAAGTAAAACCACCATCACGTAATTAAGCATATTAATGGTGATGTTTTGCCAAGGTTTTGAAATAGTTATACGTGCCATATCAATGCTTAAACCTCATTAATTTAACTTGATTTTATAAAGACCGCTACCTGCATCAACCTCATTGCCTAACACATGCAATAAAGGCGCAAGGGCTTGTTTTTGATTGTTTTCTGCACTTGCGTTACCGTTAAATACTAAGTCATTATTTAAGTTAAAAGTACCATCTCCCTTAATTATCAATGGTCCATTCATTGTGGAAACTTTAATCATCGCAAGCTCATTAGCGCCATCAATAATAGCTTGATATTGTCCTAGTGGATTAATAGCACTTAAAGCAGAGCTTGCTTGCAGCCAAGCTACTTGAATTTGACCAGTAAAATTTGGTTTTAAATTAGAGTGATTTAAATCAGCCACACTAAATCTAGAAGAACTAATATGTAGTTTTCCACCTAATTGCGCCGCATTTAGCCTGGGTAATAAAGTCGATATTACGCTAGCAGGTAAATCTAGATCCAGCTTTTCGACCAATAACTTATTAGGCGTCAGTGTTAGGGTAGCAAATTCAGTATTATTTTTAATGATGGCTATATTGAGTTCACCTAACAATAAGCGAGAGGCCTTAACATGCCAATCAATTTGTCCAATAGAAAGTGCATGATCAAGCATTAGTGTTGATTGCTCGCCGCTTATGGTCAACTCAGCGTTACCTTGCCAAATGGTGCCCTGTGCATTGGTTAATAACACGGTGTTAGCCGTTTTATGAGCAATATATCGGCTGATTAAAGTTGCAGGTGCAAACTTAAATAAACCTATTATTAAAGCGATTAAGCCAACTAATAAAAGAGCACGTTTTTTGTTCATGGTTAAGATAAGATGCTGTATTGATTAGTTTTAATGTTGGATAGCTTTAATTACTGCGCGCTAAAAGTTGCATCGACTTGCACCATATTGCTATTACCTAGTGCAGCAATGTCAGCATTTAGCACACGAATTTGATGCTCATTCTGCAATGCACTGACCCAACTTATCCAGCTATCAAAATTTACTTTAGGCAAACTGATATCGATTGCACCTTCTTTATTAAGTTGAATTTTATTGATGTTAGACATCATGCCATGTAATTTTGCAGAGCTTTCTAGCGCGCTTTGTAAGCCTTGTGCATTGCTATGGCTTAGTTTAACAGAGCTTTGTAAGGCTTTAACTTGCATTACTTGAGCTTGCATTTGTTGTAGCTGAGATTCTTTTTCTGTTATTTCTTGGGCTAATCTTAACCGTGCATGGATGCTAGGCAGCCAAATGAACGCGTATATAAAAGCTAAGCCTACGATAATTGCTAGCAACATATAAATCCGGCGGTCACTGCTTGGGGCATTTTGCCATTTTAATTTTATACTGTTCCACATTACTGCACCGCCTTAAATACTAATTGATAAGTCACCGCATTATTGGCAGTTTTTAAATTTTGTATGTTGATGATTTGCCCTGGGATTGATATTTTTTGCACTAAGCTACGTGCGGCATCTTCGCTGTTAGCTTGCAAACTCAAAGTAAGTTGGTTTGCTATATAGTCAATCGCGCTAACATTTGCTAGGCCACCAGTACGCTCACTCACTTTTGCCAATAAAGGCAAAAAGTCATTTCCTTCAGTTACGCCTGAGGCATGTTGCATTTCACTTAGTTTTCTTTGCATTTGCAAGGGCGCATCCACTACGTTGGTAGCATCGGGAAATGTACTAATAAAAAGCGTTTTCATAGCTTTATCTAAGCGATTTTTTTGTAGACTTTTGTGCGCCCAATCAACACCAGAGCCTACAAGGCTAATTAATACCATTAAACATGCTAACCAAAGGGCGGGCTTGGCTTGGGTTAGAGCTGCCCAACCTTGATTGGCTGGCCCAAATGGACCTTGTAAAAAATTCATGCCGGCTTTTAAGTTAGTGAGTGGCGCGGTACTCTTCCAAACACTATTTTTTTGTACAAAAGGAATGCCTAGTTGAGATGTCCAGTTAGCTAAATCTAAGGTTACTTTTTCATCACCCAGATTGCCATACACAAAAATTTCTTTAGGCGCAGTTTGAGCATCATTTGCTTGGTTGATGGCTAGCTGCAAAGCGAGTGGCGGCAATTGCTGAGTCGTATTTTCATCATCAAACATAAGTGCCAAACCATTATTTTGCGCTGTACGCACGAAAATCGTTTGTTTATCACATATAAAACTCCAGCTATTGGGTGCTAGTTTGGCGATAAGTGTGGCTGGCAATAAACGATTAGGATAAATGTCATGCTGTTTTAAAAGCTTTAAAACATCACTCAGTTTTTGTTTGTCTATACTGGCTAATATAGTACTGTTTTTTGCTGAGCTATCTTCTACAGCACTGTCTTCTACAGCACTAACGTCTACTGCATTTTCTTTTATATAACTATTTTTTAAAGCGCTAACAAAAGCAGATTTGGTATATTGCAAATTATCACTTACCACAACGTGTACTGTTTCTGGGCTTGCCATGAGATGGTCTTCAATCAAATAGGGCAGGGCATCAAACACGCGTTTGCGATTTCCTGGTGGCAAAGTGGCCGGTGTAAAACTTACCCAATCCGCTGGGATAACCACTTCGGTGTTGTCTGCCATTGGCAGGTCAGACAGTGCATTATCGCCTTGCTTTAGCACTAAGCCTGTATCGCCAAATAATAACCACTCAACCATTAGGCTATCTAATTGAAGGTCAAAATCTTGAATAAAAATACGTAAAATTGTCACGGTATGCGCCTATTTATATGCATGAAAGGGGCCTCTATAAATTCCGTTTCCAAACCACAGTTGGCCAACCTTTGGTATCGCGATACAAAAGTGCGGTGACATTTAGGTTGGC
>JAYVFU010000016.1:0-6200 GCA_043772865.1 Methylophilaceae bacterium | reverse complement strand
GTGCTAAGTCATCTACAGAAATAATATGTTGCTGACTTAACAAGACAGCACGACTTATTTGATGACGTAATTCACGCACATTACCCGGCCATGAGTATGCAGCGATGGCTTCTATAGCTAGCTCAGAAAAAACATGTGACTGTAAACCGTAGCGCCGCTCCGTTAACTTAGCAAAGTGTTGTGCTAAAAGCACAGCATCATGCGGCTGGTTAGCTTTAGCACTGGCTTTATCATGCCGCTCGCGTAATGGTGGCATGTAGATGTTTAACACATTGAGCCTGTAATATAAATCTGAGCGGAAACTACCACTACTCACCATTTGTAATAAATCACGATTAGTAGCCGCAATAATGCGCGCTTGGACTGGGCGTTCTTTATTTGACCCAATACGCCTGACGACACGACGCTCTAAGACGTTAAGTAATTTAGCTTGCAATGCAAGCGGCAACTCACCGATTTCATCTAAAAACAATGTGCCATCTTCAGCTGCTTCAATTAAGCCGGGCCTTAAACCAACTGCGCTAGTAAACGCGCCTTTTTCATGACCAAATAACTCACTTTCAATGAGCTCAGCTGGCAGTGAGGCACAATCTATATGCACAAATGGCTTATCGCTATTAGTGCATGATAAATGTAGTAAACGTGCCGCTACATCCTTGCCTGTACCAGTTTCACCAGCAATCATCACTGTTGGAGGTGTAGCATTTTCTAATAATACTAATTGTGCAATACGTAGTATTTGCGCACGCACATTTTGTATTACCTCACAATTACCGAGCATTGCAACGCCTTCACTTGCATGTTTAGCGGCGTAACTACTACGTTGACGTGAGTAATCTAGGCTATGGTTATTGTGCGCAGTAGTTTCACTTTTTTGCACGATAAGTAGCAGCTCTTCTAAATCAATAGGCTTTTTAAGATAATCCAAAGCCCCTTGTTTAATAGCAGAGACTGCATCACTGACTTCGCCATGTGCTGTCATAATCACCACGGCAATGCCTTTTGCTGCAAACTCACTTAAAAGTTCTAGTCCATTACCATCTGGCAGGCGCATATCCAATAAAACAAGGTCTGGCATAAACTGGCGCACTATTTCTCTGCCGTTTGCAATCGTTTCCGCATGTTCACAAGCATACCCAGCTTTTTGCAAACGCTTAAACACTGCGCGTGCAAAAAGCACCTCATCTTCAACAATTAAGACTTTAGTCGGCATGCTAAGTGGCTTTACCATATGATCTACCACGTTACCTATCGAAAATTCTGCCAGCTTTAACATAAAATTAGTTTAAATCAGCCGCTGTTTTTTTAGCATTGCTGCCACCAAAGTCATAGCGCAAACCAATCCAACCTGCACGAGGTGCGCCTGGCGCTAGAAATCGCGTATTTGAATCAGCATTCGCCGGGTCAAAATTACCTGCCGCGTCAAATGAGTTAGCACCAATGACACCTCCGCTATAATATTCGTGATCAAATACATTAGTAGCTTTTGCAAATAGTTGCCAACCAGAGCCGCCAAAGCTATAGCGCGTATCTAAATTTAACGTTGCATAGCCAGCAATTTTGCCATTCGCATCTTGGTTATTTTCATCCCCACGTGCATATTGACTGGTAAATGCCACTACATTAGCGCCAACTGCCCAGTTTGGCATCACTTTATATTCACCACGTAGTTTAAGCTGGTGCTTAGGTATGCCAGTTAAATGATCACCCTTGCTCACTTGAATATTGCCGTTGGCATCCGCCGAAGTATTCGATGATGAAACTGCAGTAAAGTCAGATTCATAAGTCGCTTGAATAAAGCTATAACCCACTAGCCAGCTAAAATCACCTAAAGTACCATCTAATGCGGCATCAAAGCCTAAACGTCTGGTTTTACCTACGTTATCAAAGTAACCTGCGCCCCCTGTATTTACTGCAATAAATTGAATATCGTTTTCATTTTGTGTTCGGTATGCGCCAAATGACCATTTAACTTCGGGGCTTAAGCGGCCTCTCACACCACCCTCCCAAGTTTTAGCCACCACTTGTTTTAGTGTTGGCGGGTCACCGGCTAATGAATTAGGTAATTTGCACGGGACTGTAGGGTCTGAACAACCAATTTCGATAGATGATGGAGCGCGGCTACCTTGGTTGTAGCCACCATAAAAATTGAGATCGGATACTGGGCTATAGGTAATACCTACGGCTGGATTTAAGCGGTCAAATGTTTGATGACCTGTTAATGATCCAGGCCCACTTGATATTAAGTTATCGGTGTTATCTACTGTGGTGCGATTGTAACGACCAGAAGCCGTTACAGCGACTGTAGGGGTAATATTGTAGGTATCAGTGGCAAAAACGCTCCAAGTTTTTGTGCGACCTTTTAAGTTGACTTCATCAGCAGTATCGTCGGTATTACCGCCCAAACCACGGCTTGTACTAAAATTAGTAAATAACTGGTTAGTTTGTTCAAATTTAACGGTTGAATGGTCGTAGCCTAAGCCTGTAATAAATAAGTTATTGGTTTCAGACCAACTTAATTGACCCGTCACACCATAGCCATGTTGACGTGATTGACCACGGTTAATAACACCTTGGCAGCCATTATTACCAGCTGCCACGCCATTGATGCCATCACAAGTACTACTTGCACCCACAGCATCAAATTCATTATTCACATCCGGGTTGTAGCTAGAACTACGCGTATTACGATAATAACCCACACTGTTAAAAGCCAAGTTATCGCTAAACCAATGATTGTATTGACCAGTAACAAAACCTAATTTATTTTTAGTAATATCTGGTTGCGTATAAACAGATTCATAACCAAAGTTACGTAAAAAAGTTTGAGGTGCATAGCCATTACCATTTAACTCATTATCAGCACCTGCAAAGCTAATGTTAAAGTCATCTTTATCGCCTTTCCAACCTAGTTTAGCAAAAAGCTGAAGTACATCAGTTTCTGACTTATCACGCCAGCCATCTTCTTTAAATAAGTTACCCGCAAAGAAATAATTAGCACCATTATCTAACTTACCACCATATTCTGCCTCAACTGCACGACGTCCAAAAGACCCGCCGTAGGCTTGCATGCTACCGCCCGGGTTTAAATCACCGCTTTTAGTTTGAATAGATAATGCACCACCTAGTGTATTTAACCCAAACAAAGGGTTTGAGCCTGGCATTAAACTAATCGATGAAATTGCATTTTTAGGAATTAAATCCCAGTTGACGCTATCGCCGAATGGCTCATTAATACGTACACCATCTTGATAAACTGACAAGCCCTGTGGCGTACCTAAAAGTGGCGAAGCGGTAAAGCCGTGAAAACTAACATCAGGCTGAAATGGGTTGTTTTGGGTTTCATTAACATTAACTCCCGTCATATTTTCTTGAATAAAATCGGCTACACCTAAACTATTTTGCTTTTCTAAATCGGCGCCTTTAGCTGTTTGAATATTAGATGGCACACTATTAAGTGGCACACCTAGGCCAGATAATGGCGTAGTTGAGATAATCTCAATTTTTTCAGTTTTAAGTACATCCGCTACTTTTTCCGCTAATACTAATTGCGGCATACTGTATACAGAAGCAATCGCTAATAATATTGCCTTGGTATGAAATTTTTTATTTGCTTGCTTGATATTTACTTGCTCGGTTTGCATCACTTAAATCCCCAATAATTAACTCATTAGATTTGCCACTTAATAGGCTATAGGTAGCAATCTCTATGCCCAATTATATTCATAAAAAAATAGTGAATAAAATCAATGAGTAAAATTTTGAGCTTCAATCCATAACAGTTTAACCGCAAAATATGGCTGAATACAACCAATTATGATAACCATATTGGTTGTATTCAGCCAATATGGTTATCATAATTGGATTAGCTAAATAAGGATAAGTAATTAGGAAGAAGCTTAAATGCTATTTAATAATTGTTTGGGGGGTTGTTGCAGATACTTTCTGATGACTAACCACGATGCAATTGGCACCAGTAAACTAGCTGCAACAACACTAATTAGCGTAGTGAAAGTATTAAATTGATAAGGAATGTTTAAAACGTATTGGCTAATGTAAAAACTTAAGCCTGTAGCGACCAAAGCAGCCACGATGGCAGCAATTAATCCAATACACAAAAATTCTGACAAAAGTGCCAAGCTCACCTGCTTGCGGGATGCGCCTAACACACGTAATAATGTGATTTCACGCACTCGCTCATCGCGAGTGGCAACTAGCGCGGCATACAATACAGCTACGCCTGCTAACAAACTAAATATAAATACATAAGCAATGGCTTGGCTCATCTTATTCATAATTGATTGCACTTGTTGCAATATCGCCGCCACATCAATCACGGTTAAATTGGGAAACTTTTGCACAAGATTATTAAGCATACGTTCATTTTCATCTGATGATTTTGTTGGTAGATGAAAGCTGGTCATATAGCTTGCAGGGAAATTATCTAATATTTGCGGCGGGGTAACCGCAAAGAAATTAGCGCGCATGGTATCCCATTCCACTTTGCGAATGCTGGATACAGTAAGTGTTAGGAGTGAACCTGCAATATCGTAGGTGAGCTTATCGCCAAGCTTAATGCCTAAGGTTTCTGCCAGCCCTTTTTCTAAAGATAATAATGGCTTGCCAAATTCATCTTTTTTCCACCAACGCCCCTCAAGCAGCTGATTATCTGCCTGCATATTGGCTGTCCATGATAAATTAAATTCGCGCTCAGCTAGGCGTTTTGCACGTTCATCTTTAAAATTTTTTGCATCAAATTTTTGCCCATTCACCTCGACTAATCGACCACGTATCATGGGCAATATTTGCACATTATTAATACTATTTTTCGTTAAAAAATCTTGTACGCTATCAACCTGATCAGGTTGAATATTAATAATAAAACGATTAGGTGCATCAGCTGGCAATGAAGCTTGCCAACTATTCATTAAATCACCACGGATGGTTGCCAGCAGCATCAATACCATTAACCCCAAACTAAAACCAATAATTTGTGCGATAGATAAGCTTAAACGTCGCTTTAAATTTGCCAAGCCTAATTTGATGGCGTTGATGATTAGATTTGGTTTATTGCTACTGGTAGTAGAAAACCGATACAGTAATCGCGCAATCATCACAGCTAAAAATCCAGCCACTAAGCAAATTAAAATCAAGCCACCGATACTGGCAGCCGCAATTTTAATATCACTGGCTTGCCAACACATTAAACCCGTCAAAATCACAAAAATGGGTAAAAATTTTAGCCATGTGCTTTGTGAGTTGCTATGTAAATCTCTGCGCAATACACGTAGGGCAGACATATTTTTTACACTCATCAAATGCGGCAACATAATGCCGAACATCACTAACAAGCTCACTGCAAAACCAGTAAATAGTGGCATTAAACTTGGACTAGGTAAAGTTTCAACAAACAATTTGCCTGCAATAACTGCTAAACCTTGTTGCGCGATAAAGCCTAATAGACAGCCAACCACCCCACCTATCAATGCTAAAAATAAGGTTTGTAACAACATCAAATTAGTAATACGCTGACTACTAGCACCAAAGCAACGAAATAAAGCATAAGTATCTTGAGCGCGTTGCACATATGGCTGGCTGGCAAGCCACATCGCAACGACAGATAGCACAACACTTACCATGGCTGATAAGCTTAAAAATACTTGCGCTTTTTCTAGTGCGCTCTTAATTTCTGGTCGTGCAGTTTTAACATCTTCGACACGCTCACCAGGTTTTAATTGCGCTTTAAGCCATAGCGTAAAGCTTTCAATATCGCGCAAATCGCCTGCTAGTAGCAGCTGATATTTAATGCGGCTACCAAATGTAATTAAGCCTGTAGACTGCGCATCAGCAAGGTTCATCATTAAGCGTGGCGCAAAACTGAACATATCGCCACCACGCGATGGCTCGCGTTTTAAAATAGCGCTCACTAGTAGTTTGCGCTCACCTAGCTCAACTTTGTCGCCAATTTTTAAGTTGAGTAAATTAGCTAGCCTAGGCTCTATCCACACGGAGTCTGGCTGCGGACTATTGGCAACAGTTTTGTCAGTATTGGCTAATTCCGATATTGTAAAATCACCGCGTAAAGGGAAGCCATCACCCAATGCTTTTATTTCAGCTAATTGACTTTTCTCTTTGTTGATCACCATACTTGGAAATTCAAACGTAGTGGCTACTTGAAGATGCCGAGAGTTGGCCTGCGC
>JAYVFU010000015.1:0-6285 GCA_043772865.1 Methylophilaceae bacterium | reverse complement strand
TGCAAAAAATGGCAGCATTTTTGTAGCTTCTGCTTACAGACCCATGTTTGAAGATAGACGCCCACGTTTTGTAGGTGATATTTTAACCATTAATATTGTTGAAAACACCACTGCGGCAAAAACTGGCGCTAATAAAACCAGTAAAGCTGGTAGCGTAAAAAGCAGCATTACTTCAGCTTTTGGCAGCCCAGTTCCACGTGCGACATTTCAAGCAGCCTCTGATACCAGCTTTGATGATAAAGCAAACTCAGATGCGAGTAATAAATTCAGTGGCACTGTAGGTGTGACAGTGATTGAGGTACTAGCCAATGGCAACTTAGTGGTCAGCGGTGAAAAGCAAATTGCATTTGACAAGGGTACCGAGTTTGTCAGGTTCTCAGGGGTTGTTAATCCAGATAACGTTACTCAAGGTAATGTTGTATCTTCAAACCGCGTAGCAGATGCACGCATTGAATATCGCAGTAATACTCAAATTGATGCTGCACAAATTGTTTCAATTTTAAGTCGGTTTTTTTTTAGTTTTATCCCATTATGAAACAACTTAATCCCATCAAAACCTCACTACTTAATATAACTTTGTGTGCCTACGTAGTATTGGCGATTTTTGTATCTACAGCCCATGCAGAGCGCCTTAAAGACCTTGCAAACATACAAGGAGTAAGAACCAACCAACTTATAGGCTATGGCTTAGTCGTAGGACTAGATGGTACGGGTGATCAAACCACGCAAACCCCTTTTACTGTGCAAAGTATCTTAAGTATGTTGCAACAAATGGGCGTTAGCCTACCTGAAGGCAGTAGCTTACAACTTAAAAACGTAGCGGCTGTTATAGTAACCGCCGCCCTACCGCCTTATGCTCAGCCAGGTCAAACTTTAGATATCACCGTGTCATCGATGGGCAATGCAAAAAGCTTGCGTGGTGGTACTTTACTCATGACGCCACTTAAAGGTAATGACGGACAAATTTATGCCATGGCACAAGGCAATATGCTGGTGGGTGGCGTTGGTGCAGCAGCTAGCGGTAGCCAAACACAAATCAACCATCTCAGTGTAGGTCGCATATCAGCTGGTGCTACAGTAGAACGTGCAGTTGCTATGGCACCCAATACCAACAGTGTAAATTTAGAGCTTAAAGAGTTTGATTTCACTACAGCAAGCATTGTGGTGGATGCCATTAATCGTAAATTTGGCCAAAACACTGCAATTGCACTAGATGGTAGAGTCATACAAGTATCTGCACCAGTCAATAGTAATCGCGTGGCTTTTTTATCAACCTTAGAAAAAATTGATGTCACACCAGGTCAGAACTCGGCCAAGATTATCTTGAATGCACGCACAGGTTCTGTGGTGATGAATCAAGCGGTTACTTTAGAAAATTGTGCAGTTTCACACGGCAATCTATCTGTGATTATTAACACAGTACCCATTATCAGCCAGCCTGTAGCACCATTTTCTAATAGCGGACAAACCGTTGTGGCAGCCCGCTCACAAATTGAAATTAATAAAGAACCTGGCAAGGTGTTGATGGTAAATAAAGGTGCATCATTGGCAGAAGTCATTAAAGGCCTCAATGCGATAGGCGCAACACCACAAGATTTGCTTGCTATCTTGCAAGCGATGAAAGCGGCTGGCTCATTACACGCTGATTTAGAAATTATTTAGTGCACACCCATCAAATTTATCATGATTAACTCTGCTGATCTATCTGGAAAATTAGCCATTGATGCCAATGGTTTATCCAATTTAAAAATAGCGGCGCGTGATAATTCACCAGAAGCGATTAAAGCCGTAGCTAAGCAATTTGAAGGCATCTTTATGAACATGATGCTAAAAAGTATGCGTGATGCTTCACCACAAGATGGTGAGTTTGATAGCGAACAAACACGCTCTTTCACCGCCATGTTAGATCAACAATTAGCACAAAATTTGTCCTCTAAAGGGTTAGGATTAGCAGAGGTGTTAGCCAAGCAATTGAGTGGCCAAACGGCTGCTCCAACCGTTGATTCCAACTCAACAAAGCAAGCACCTAAAAATGGTGCTAATCAAACAGATAGCAACTCATTACCTAGCACCCCAACTATTAGCATAACAAACCCTTTAACTGGCGCATTACAAAGCACTTTACCTGCTCAACAAACACAAAAAACAAACAATGATCATGTCACAAAGTTTCAAGAGAAAATGCTAGAACATGCGGACAACGCAAGCCGAACTTCTGGCATACCAAGTAATTTAATGATGGGGCAAGCGGCATTAGAAAGCGGCTGGGGTAGCCGTGAAATTAGGGCAAAGGATGGCACAACTAGCCACAATTTATTTGGTATTAAAGCAACATCAGGCTGGAAAGGCAAAGTGGCAGAAGCTGTTACAACCGAATATATAGATGGCGTTAAACAAAAGCGTATCGAAAAATTTCGTGCTTATGATTCGTATACAGAGTCATTTCAAGATTTCGCCAATATGATGAAATCTAACCCACGTTATAACAATGTGATTAACAATTTAGATAACCCTGAGGCTTACGCTAAAGCATTGCAACAGGCAGGTTACGCAACAGATCCTAATTATGCGGCTAAGTTAAGCGCTGTGATTAAGCGCGTGACTAGCAGTTAGAACCTGTAACCAAATATTTATTAAAGTTTTTAAAAAAATAGTCGTCAACAACTTATCAATATTAAAGTGATTTGTCATGTCATCTAGTATTCTCAGCATAGGTCAAAGTGCACTCAATGCAGCACAAATAGGGTTAGATACTACTGGCCATAACATCGCCAACGCTAAAACGCCTGGTTATTCGCGCCAAGTAGTGGTACAGCAGGCGGCACCTGCGCAAAATTATGGATTTGGTTATTTAGGCCAAGGTACTAGCATAGCTGCGGTTAACCGAGTTTATAACGAAATATCGGCTAAACAACTGATTAATAGCCAATCTAATAGCAGCCAACTAACCACTTACAGCACGCAAATGAATCAGATAGATGATATGTTATCTGACCCTACTGCGGGGCTATCACCCGCTATGCAAGACTTTTTTTCTAGCATGCAAGCACTATCTACCAATCCATCAGATACTGCATCAAAACAAGCGGTGTTGTCTAACGCACAATCATTAGCCTCTCGTTTTCATAGTTTAGATAATCGATTAGGTGAAATACGTGAAAGCATTAATTCACAGCTAACCAGTGGCGTGAGTCTGGTCAATAGTTATGCCAGTCAAATTGCCAAATTAAATGACAGCATTGGCATTGCGCAAAGTTCAAATGGTAATCCTCCCAACGATTTAATGGATCAACGTGACCAAATAGTTGCAGAATTGAGTAAGCAAATAAAAACTACCATCGTTAAGCAAGACGGTACCAATTACAACGTGTTTATTGGCAATGGTTTACCACTGGTTATTTCAAACAATAGCTACAGCTTAACAACTCTGAACTCTCCCACCGATAGTGGGCGCTTAGAAATAGGCTATGTAAATAGCGGAAAGGTCAGCAGTTTAGGAGTAAATAGCCTACCAGGTGGCATTATTGGTGGATTAGTGCAATTTCGTAGCGAATCTTTAGATAATATTCAAAACCAACTTGGTCAAATTGCTATTGCGTTTGCTGATACCTTTAACCAACAACATCGTCAAGCATTAGATAGTAATGGCAGCCCTGGTGGTAATTTCTTTACTATTCCAGCACCAGAAACAACACCTAACGTTAATAATATTGGCAATGCGGTTATTAGTACTACCATGACCGATGTTAGCGCAGTCACTGCTAGCAATTACCGTTTACAGTTTGATGGCAGCCAATATACCGTTACCCGTTTAACTGATGGGGTAGCCCAGATTTTTTCTAGTTTGCCACAAAAAGTAGATGGCTTACAGTTTTCACTTTCTTCTGGCAGCATGACTAATGGTGATAACTTTTTAATTCGTCCTACTTTTAATGGCGCTTCTGGCATTGCCGTTGGTATCACTAATACATCAAAATTAGCATTAGGCGCTCCAACAGTAAATACAGCAAAAAATTCTGCTAACACTGGAACTGCTAGCGTTAGCACTGCTATCGCTGAAAGTGGTTATACCGCTGCGGGGTTACCTTCGGCTATTACATTTAGTTTTAGTGGTGGTAATTTAACCAGCAGCCCAGTTACAAACCCTGTTACCGTTACGGTTGGTAGCACACAAACCACTTACCCAGCTGGTACACCCGTACCTTATACAGCTGGCGCAAAAATCACGGTTGCAGGTGTTAGCTTTACTATAAGTGGCACCCCAAGCAATGGCGATCAATTTAGCGTGAGTGCAAATTCTGGCACTGCACCTGGCAACAATAGCAATGCATTATTATTAAACGCGCTTAGAACAAAAAATACAATGAATGATGCTAGTACTAGTTACGAAGGTGCATTTAGTCAATTAATAAGCGGTGTTGGCAATAAAACACATGAGTTATCAGTAACGTCAGCGGCAGAAGAACAAACACTAACGAGCGCAACCGAACAACAACAATCAGAATCTGGTGTTAATTTAGATGAAGAAGCCACCAATTTGCTGCGCTACCAACAAGCTTACCAAGCGGCTGGCAAAATGATGCAAATTGCAACGCAACTGTTTGATGTGTTGCTAAGTTTAGGTCGTTAAATATTAGTTAAATATTAACTGATCAAGTTAAAAAGAGGTTTAAAAATGCGCATTAGTACCAACACCATGTATCAATCAGGCATTAGCAAAATCAGCGATATGCAGGCTAGCCAAGTAAAGTTGCAAACACAAATTTCTACTGGTAAGCGTATTCAAAGCCCATCGGATGACCCAATTGCATCTGCACGCGCACTTAATACACAACAAGCTCAAAATATTAATACTCAGTTTGCTTCTAATCGTGGGGAAACAAAAAGTCAACTCACGGCACAGGAAAGTACTTTATCTAATATTACAGAGCTCATTGTTAATACCCAAGCTAACTTAGTTGCTGCGGGAAACCAAGCTTACTCAGATACTGAGCGCGGTTTTATGGCAGATGATTTAAACAATGCGATAGACCAGCTTTTAAGCTATGCTAACACGCGCGATGCTAATGGTAACTATATGTTTTCTGGCAATCAAACTGCTACGCAAGCTTTTGCAAAAAGCGCAACGGGTGCCACTTATCAGGGAGATAGCGGTCAACGTTTAATACAAGTAGCATCAGACCGACAACTGGCTATTAATACCAGCGGCGATAATGTATTTCAAGCTGGTGGCAATGATATATTTACTACACTTACGAGCTTGGTCACATTATTAAAAACGCCTGTAAATAACACCGCAACTCGAACAGCGCTCACAACAGGGCTCACAACACTAACTGGTAATTTGAAATCAAGTTTAGATAATGTACTCAATATTCGCGCTGATGCAGGTAATAAACTCAATGAATTAGATGCGCTTGATACGGCAGGCAATGACCGCGCTTTACAATATGCAAAAAATTTATCTGATTTGCAAGATTTGGATTACGCAAAAGCTGTCTCAGATATTTCACAACAAAAAATTATTTTAGAAGCAGCACAACAAACCTTTGTAAAAACGACAGGGTTATCTTTATTTAATTACATCAATTAATCACTCAATACTCACCATGTAAATTTTACAAATCTTGTAAAATTTACATGCGTTTTACACGTAATATCACTTCTATTAACCTTATAAAACTGCCTTATTAGCATTGTGCTAGATGTTATATTTGATGTTTATATTTGCAAATCACCTGCTTCATGTTTAAATTAGTCTTTAACTAAAACCATAGTCATACCAAATTTAGCAATACCAGGTTTGGGGTTATCAAAACATGGAACATCACACTATGAGTCACATACTCAATAAACGCATTTACCGAGCAGGTTTTACACTCATTGAAATCATGGTAGTGATGGTAATTTTGGGCATTTTAGCTGCACTTATTGTCCCAAAAATCATGGGCAGGCCAGATGAAGCGCGCATTGTAGCGTCTAAACAAGATATGTCTTCTATCATGCAAGCGCTAAAATTATATAAACTTGATAATCTGCGTTACCCCTCAACCGAGCAAGGCTTACAAGCTTTAGTCAAAAAACCAACATCTACACCAGAGCCTAAAAACTGGAAATCGGGTGGCTATTTAGAACGCTTACCCATAGACCCATGGGGAAATCCTTATCAATACCTCAACCCTGGTTTGCATGGTGAGCTAGATATTATGAGTTTGGGCGCAGATGGCGCAGCAGGCGGCAAAGACAATGATGCAGATATTGGCAACTGGGTAGAGTAAACGCTGG
>JAYVFU010000014.1:0-6318 GCA_043772865.1 Methylophilaceae bacterium | reverse complement strand
GGTGGGGCATAACCCATAACCGCAGCGAAATTTTTTGGGGTATAAGCTGCGCCGCTTGCAAGGTCAATCTCTACAAAGGTTAATTTTGCAGATTCAGTTGCATAACGCAAGCGCCACTCACTAGCGCAAATTTTTTGCTGAGCAAAAACGCGCTGTGAAATATCCTGAAAATAGCAAACAACACCTGACTTGCCATTTGGAAGCGGTATGCGGTGGATTTCCCAAGCGTAATATTCGATTGATTTATTGTCGACACGTTGACCTATCATTTCTTTCATTACGCTAGATTCACCAGTTACAAGCGTGTGCTTAAATGTCTCAATCACCTCATTGGCTTTATCTGTTGGCCAAATCAACTGAGTTACTTCACCAAAGTCACGGCCGATTAGGTTAGGTGTGCCGCCGAATGCGGGTAGCGCGTATGGGTTCACGTGCAAAATACGAAAATCGTCATCCAGCAGATAAATTCCAAACGGGGCAGCATTAATCAAGCATTCAAATTGTTGAGTACGTATTTGCAAATCTTGTTCTGTTTTTTTGCGTTCAGTAATATCACGTGCAGATGCGTAAAGTAATTCATCTATTACCACCGAAACGGTACTCCATAATAGCCAGCGCACAGTGCCATCTTTACACAATAAGCGATTTTCAAAAGCACTGGTATTGTGACCATTAATTAATTTTGAAACTAAATTATGCGATTTCTCTTGGTCATCAGGATGTACAAATTCAATGAATGGTTTGGCTAGCAACTCTTCTATGCTGTAACCAAGCGATGCTTCCCAAGCGTTATTGAATTTCTTAAAGTATCCATCAAAGCCAGCCGTGCATAATAATTCTTGCGATAACGAAAAAAAGCGGTGACTATCTTCAATCGCTAGTTTGCGTGCAGATATATCCTCTACCACTGCAATAAAGTACTCAATTCCGTGATTGGCGTCGCGCACACAACCTACTTTTAAATTAGCCCATAATATTGAGTTGTCTTTGCGTATATAGCGTTTTTCCATACTAAAGCTATCAATTTCGCCTGCCAACATGCGTTCATAGCCAGCGAGATTCTCAGCTAAATCGTCAGAATGGGTAATTCTTTGATACTTATGATATTTACTAGATAATAACTCGGCCACAGAGTAGCCCACCATATGGCTAAATTGATGGTTAATACGTAGTATTTGCCCATCATGCGCTATATGCGCTATGCCCACTGATGCGTTTTCAAAGGTGTTACGAAACAGCTCCTCACTTGCGCGCAGGGCTTCTTGCAAAGATTCTTGTTCGGTATTATCACGAAATATAATCACAGCGCCATCTATTTCATTATTAGCATTAATAATGGGCGCGCAACTATCGGCAATAGCATGTTCATTGCCATCGCGCGAAACTAACAAGCTGCGCTTAGGTAATTTCAATGTTAGGCCTTGCGCTATAGTTTCTAATGTTGGCGTAATAACAGGTTGGCGGGTTTCTGCATTGATAATATAAAAAACTTCGTCAATTGGGCGACTAATTGCTTCTAATTCCTTCCACCCAGTGAGCTTCTCAGCAGCTAAATTAAGCTTTATAACATGTGCATTAACGTTAGTAACAATGACGGCATCAGCAATAGCGTTAAAAGCTGCTGCGAGTATCTTGAGATCTAAATCTGTATTATTTTTGGTTAAATCAGGTGGATTATTAACAGCAATGTTATTTATAGGTGTGGCACAGTTGTCTATTTTTTCTAACATACTGATCCCTTTGATCAAACTTTTATAAATAAGATAAGTGTTTGTGCCTTTAAAAAGTTTTAAAGGCATGACTATTCAATAGAATATTTATTGTTATTTGTTGGAAAACTCTTTGTCGTAAAGCATATATTGCACTATTTTAAAGTTTAATATTATAAAAAAATTATCAGCCGTAACAAAACATTCTGGTTTTGTTTATTAGCGTTGATAAGAGCTTTATATTGTTTATGAAATCGCCACTGAACATTCTAGACATATTAAGCCAACAAACATTAATCTTGGCCTTTCTTTCAAGGTAAGTCTTTATAATTAAATGGCTGCTATGGGCCGTAAACTGCCCATTAAAGCGGGTGAACTACAATACATAAATTTATCTAGTTGGATGTTAAGTTAATTGGCGGCTAATGTTTCAGTTTATTGATTAAGATATTGAACTGGTAGATTATTTAGACTACCACTAAATTTTTTAGCTAGAAAGATCATCATGAGCAATATGAATAATCCACCGCATCCTGGTCACGTTTTACGTGAATGGATTCCCGAGATTATGAGTGTGAGGGAGGCCGCGAAAGATTTAAAAATTTCGCCCGTCAGATTATCTAAAATCTTACGCGCCAATAGTAAAATTAGTGCGGAGATGGCCATCAGACTATCACTTTGGTTAGGTACTACGCTTGAAATATGGCTTACCATGCAGGTGAAGTACGACTTATGGCAAGCAGAGAAATTTGCAAAGTTTGATATCAAGCGTTTGTGGACTTAATTACTTCCTAAATATAACAACAGCAGTAATAACTCGCATATTCCCCAGAGCAGACATCGGCTATCTATTAAATATATCAATTTCACCGCTTATTCTAAAATGGTCAACATCGTATTTAAGCGATTAAATCTAACAATCCCATCACAAATTTAATGCTAAATTCTAAGTTAATATTTCTTAAATATAAAAATCTCACCTTATGCATGCCAACTATGATGAAAATCTCGTCAATTGCTTACTTGTAATATCAATATATTCCATCTAATAAAACGCTAACTCATTGAATTTATTAATGTATTAATCTCAGCTTATGCCTTAACCCACATAAATGTGGTGTGGGTTGCACCATAAGTTGCAAGTTTTACAGCATAAGCTGCAAGTTTTGACACCATAAGTTGCAAGTAATATTGTGGGATGAGGCATAAGCTGCGATTCATGTAGGATTGAACAAAGTTATATTTTTTGTTAATAAAGTCGTGATTTTTTGTGAGTAATGTGTGGTTTCTCAAGTTGTTTTAAATCATGAATTTAATGAAAGTAATGAGAGCAAAGATCTGATTTTTCCTAAATATCATCCTTATAGAAAAGAGCCATTGCTTGCGGAAGCTTGTTCAATCCTATAATTATGTGAGTTACACCATAAGTTGCATGAGTGGCGTTGTGGGGTGAGGCATAAGTTGAGATTTTTGCTGTAGGGGTGAGAAAATTTGTATTTTGGTGAACAATGTGTGGTTTTTGGTATTGAATAAAATCAGTGAGTTAATCAAGGTTATGTGGGCAAAGATGTAATTTTTCCTATGGATGAACAATTAAAATAATGCGTATTCAATACCGTAACGGATTCCCGCTAAGTAACACTAAAAATGCAGTTCATTAAGAACGGCCCGGACATACCCGAACGACTTTTGCAAGCTCATGAAGATGGGCGGGTTGTTTTCTTTTGTGGGGCAGGCATTTCTTACCCTGCTAAATTGCCTACTTTTAGTGGACTCGTCAACAAGCTATATTCAGCTCTAGAGACTAACCCTTCACCAGTACAACAAGCCGCAATCAAGGCAGGACAGTACGACACTGCGATTGGCTTGCTGGAAGGTCATCATGGTGTAGTCGGCGGTCGTGAAAAAGTCCGTAAAGAGTTAGTTAACATCCTAAAGCCGGACTTTTCTGCGCCCAATGCACTTGCTACACATGAAGCCTTACTGAAGTTGGCACGGCTTCGAGATAACCGTGTAAGGCTCATCACCACTAACTT
The DNA here is from genome assembly GCA_043772865.1 of Methylophilaceae bacterium. GTDB lineage: Bacteria > Pseudomonadota > Gammaproteobacteria > Burkholderiales > Methylophilaceae > JACMMS01. The sequence continues at coordinate 2,573 of JAYVFU010000014.1, read as the reverse complement.
TGACAGGGTATTTGAGAAGGTTATTGAGCTACAAGGGCTGAGCATTGAGCGCTTTCAAGCACCTTTGCTACCAGTGCCAAAACACAAGTGGGATGGTTTAGTTTATTTGCATGTCCTGTTGTCAACAGAGCCAAAAATAAGTGAACTATATCGCTTGGTACTTTCCAGTGGCGACTTTGGGTTAGCTTATCTGACGGAGCGTTGGGCCTCGCGCTTCATCAGCGACCTGTTTCGCAACTACACAGTGTGTTTTGTCGGGTATAGCATCAACGATCCTGTGCTACGCTACATGATGGATGCACTAGCGGCAGATCAGCAACTGGGTGAGTCACCACCTGAAATGTATGCCTTTGGAAGCTATTCATCAGGCCAGGAAGCGAAATATTCGAATGAGTGGCAGGCCAAGAACGTCACGCCAATTCTTTATACTCATAATAAAAGTCATAGCTATCTTCATAAGACATTGGTCGAATGGGCTAAAACCTATCAGGATGGGGTATTAGGTAAAGAGCAAATTGTTACCCAGTTCGCAGTCAATCCTCCGATGGCCAGCACCATTGAAGATAACTACATCGGACGGATATTCTGGGCAGTTAGCGATAAGTCTGGACTTCCAGCAAAACGGTTTGCTAGTCTAGATCCAGTACCACCGATCGAGTGGTTGGAACCCCTAACTCACAATTTTTTCGAGCACCAAGACCTGTCGCGTTTTGGTGTACCTCCTAAGACTCAGAAAGATGAGAAGTTAAAATTTAGTCTTTTGCGGCGTCCTTGTCCTTATACGCACGCCCCCAACATGGGGTTGGTAAGTAATGGGCTGTTAAGCAATAAATGGGATTTTGTGATGCAAGAGTTGGCCGCTTGGCTTTTGCGTCATCTCGATGAACCCAAGCTCATTTTGTGGGTAGCCAAGCACGGCGGTCTGTTGCATGAAGTATTTTCCGGGATGATTACACGAAAGATAGCTGAGCTAGATAAGTTGCCAGTGGAGGAGCTTAATAGAATTTCAAGGTTCGCACCAAAAGCTATCCCTCGCCCAGTCATGCGCACACTTTGGCGTTTGGTTTTATCAGGAAGACTAAAATCTTGTGCATCTAGAAATTTATATGGTTGGTTCGACAGGTTAAAGGAGGACGGTCTTTCCACTTCACTTCGGTTTGAACTTCGTGAAATATTGAGCCCATATGTCGACATTTCAGAACCATTCAAGTGGCAAGTTGAAGACGAAGAAACTGATACTATCCAACAAGTACGGATAAGAGACTTAGTACGATATGAAGTTGTTTTATCCGTTGATCACCCTCATTCCATTTTTCAAGATCATAAGTCTCTAATGCAATGGTGGACTTCCCCCAATATCGTAGACATTTTTCAATGTCCGATTTGTTGTTGTTCAAATTGAACGGGACTTAAATAATTCAAATAACTATGCCTGCGTACACGATTATAAAACACTTCGATGTATTCAAATATCTCTGCTTTTAATTCCTCTCTAGTGTTGTAAACTTTGCCTCTAGTTTTCTCTTTCTTCAGGCTACTGAAGAAAGACTCCATCGCAGCATTGTCGTAGCAGTTACCACGGCGACTCATGCTGGTCATAAAGTTATTTTCCTTGCACCAGCGATTAAAATCGTCACTACCAAACTGACTGCCTTGATCTGAGTGAATCACCACAGTCTGTTTAGGCTGTCTTCGCCATTTGGCCATTAGCATGGCATCCAAAACCAATTCTGTACGAATGTGCCCCTGCATGCTCCAACCCACGACTGCGCGTGAGTACAAATTAATCACGACTGCCACATACAGCCACCCCTCATGCGTATAGAGTTGCGTAATGTCAGTGACCCACACCTCATCAGGGATAGTGGCTAAAAAGACTTGTCGCAGCCGATTGGGCGCAGCAATCGCAGGCTTGCCTGCTTTGTAGCGAAGACGACGATAACTGCGCACAGCATGTAGCTTAGCTTGATGCATCAGTCTGGCAACACGATTCTCGCCGCAAGCTAAGCCAGCAGCTTTGCAGTCACGGTAAATACGTGGGCTACCGTATATATTGCCGCTGGCCACAAAGAATTGTTTGATTTCACCTAATAAAAGCGCATTGCTTAATGTACGAGTAGCGTCTGGTTTGCTTTGCCATGCGTAATAGCCGCTTCGATTAACGTTAAGCACATGGCACATCGTGATGACACTAAACTGCTTACAATGGGCTTGTATGAATGTGTACTTCACTCGGGGTGATTTGCAAAGTACAGCGCGGCCTTTTTTAAGATTTCTCGCTCTTCAGTCGCTCGTTTTAAGGCTTTTTGAAGCTTGGCTACCTCAAGCTTTAAGCTGGCAACGTCTTGGCTTTCAGGCTGTTTTAATTGCCGCTCCGCCTCAGATTTCCACAGATATAGACTTTTATCCGTGATGCCTAGACGTTTTGCAACCTCAACTGCACTATGACCTCGTTCTGTCATTTGTTTAAGTGCTTCAGCCTTAAACTCGTCTGTGTATCTGATTCCTCTCATTTAACTTCCTTTAAGTGATTTCAGACATTATCATCTGTCTACTAAATCGGGGGAAGTCCA
>JAYVFU010000013.1:0-6342 GCA_043772865.1 Methylophilaceae bacterium | reverse complement strand
GTTTTGCACTTGGCCTAGCCAAACGAATAAAGTTTGTACAAACGCTAGGAAACTCTGGCTTTACTGCTAAAGATTTAGCGTCGATAAGAACAGTTCGTCCGACAGGTTGATCTGGTCCGCCACCAGAGATTTCTATTAAAATGTCACCTTTTTGTAAAGTTCTTTTTTCAAGACTAGAAATGTTAACCTTGCGTAAAACTCTAGTTTCACCTTTTTCTTTATCCCAGTGCCTGAATTCAGTACCACGAATACAGTAAGCGTGTGTCAAGCCTTCATCTTCTAAATCAGGGGCTTGCCCCCAGACACCACCAATTACAAAATCAAACAACTCTTCTAATTGAGGAAGAGCCCATCCTTTCGGCAACTCTTCCCTCACAGAACCACCTCATCACTATCTTCTTCCGCTGCACCCAATTCCACCATAATCGCTTTGAGTTCCAGTAGAGCACCTGCCATTTCTTCCATGGCTTGGTTAATTAATACATCTGGTTCTGGTAGGTTGGCGCTGTCCTCCACGCTGTCATCCCGTATCCACGCTAAATCGAGTGAGTCGTCCTTGGCACGTATTTCTTCACGGCTAAAGCAACGTAAACGGCAGGTATCGACATTGCCTACCTCACTGCCGTCGATGTGCTTTTGAATAAATGCTTGCCGTGCTTGTTCATTTACCTGAGTTAAATCATGGCCAACGGCCTCATAAAACTCTTTTAGATGATCTTCGTTAAATACTGTGCGCTTGCCAAATTGCGGCATATTGGCGCGTAGGTCATACACCCAAACATTTTGGGTATTGCCTTTGTCTTTGTTTTTATCTGTGGGTTTATTAAAAAACAGCACATTGGTTTTAACCCCTGCTGCATAAAAAATACCCGTGGGTAGGCGCAAGATTGTGTGTAGATTGCATTTTTCCATCAAGTCTTGACGGATAACTTTGCCTGTATTGCCTTCAAACAAGACATTATCGGGTAAGACCACGGCGGCACGGCCACCGGGCTTTAGCATCACGTGGTACATCAAATGCAAAAAGGCGAGTTGCTTGTTGCTGGTGTAGTGCACTAAATCATCACGAGTGGGTATGCCGCCACCTTGCTTGGTGCCAAAGGGTGGATTGGCGAGTATTAAGCTGGCAGCTGGTAGAGCTTTGCCTTCGTTACTTAGGGTGTCACCATAAATAATGCCGGGGTTTTGATCATCAATGGCTAAGTTATGCAGCATAAGGTTCATCATGGCGAGGCGGCGTGTGTCTGGCACCAGCTCCATGCCATAAAAGGTACGGTGCTGGTATTTGTCGTAAGCTTTTTCATCTAATGCACGCACATTATTGTGGGCATTAATGTAATGATGGGCGCTGATTAAAAAGCCGCCTGTTCCTGCTGTGGGGTCAACAATCACATCGTCCAGTGTTGGCTTCAGCAGCTCAACCATAGCGTTAATGAGTACCCTTGGGGTGAAGTATTGGCCAGCACCTGATTTTTTCTCGGTGGCGTTAATTTCAAGCAAACCTTCATACATATCGCCCAAGCCTTCTACTTTGGCTTCGTACCAATCAAGCTTGTCAATTTCAGTGACCAGTTTATCAAGCGTGGTCGGTTTACGAATGACCGTGCTGGCGTTGTTAAAAATGGCTTGGGTAAGTAATGAGCCATTGGCGCCGAGATCGACTAGCATTTTTTTGTAAGCCTCTAGGCGGGTAGCGGCATTCAGCGTTTCAAGGTCATCCCAGCGGCACCCTTCGGGGATATTAGGTGATTTGCGGGTTTCACCCGGTCTTAATTCACCTGATTTTTCTTGCTTGGTACGGCCATCTTCGGTGTCCGTTTCTTTGGCCATTTTTAAAAAGACGAGGAAGGTTAGTTCATTTATGTATTCGTGATAGGTAACGCCATCGTCTCTTAACAGATTACAGAGGTTCCAGAGTTTAGCGACGAGATCTTGAGTGCTCATAATTGTGTATGTTGTTCCAGTGAGATTCCGCAATTGCGAAAATAATGATATTTTTAATTTAATTCCACATTGCTTGATTAAATTGTTCCAGCACCTCGATGACGGGTTTTTCAAACAGTTTATTCGCCCGCTTAATTCCACCTTGATGCTGGAAAATACCTTGATTTAAAGCGGCTTCATCCACAATGGTGGTTGCTTTCATTTGTGCTGCAATAAGGATTAGCCAATCGCGTTGTGGCGTTTTCCATGGTTGGCTATCGAGAATTTTTTCTAAGGCTTTATCTACCCTTTGTTCCCATGGAATCAAAGCTTCGCCTAATGATGCTTGACGAATAAAGCCAATAATACGTGCGGCGATTTCTTCTTGCTTAGTCTCTTTCCAAGCCGTCTGTAAGTCTTTTTCGCGGAAGTGATTCAGGTCTAGTTCAACTGCTAGTTCTTTAAGGCTTTGGCGGGTTAATGCCCATGGTTTGTTAATCACAGTTTGAATGGCAATGAGCCGGTTACTATTAGCATTTACAAAATCTTTGAACGCATTCAGATAATCCGTGGGCTTTTGCCCTTCACCATAGCCTGTGGTGGTGTGCGTGACTTCATCCTTACCTTCGTGAATGACCACTGGTGGTTTAAAGCCGCCATTGCCGGGAATTTTTTGATCTAATATTTCACCTAAACTGGGGTTGTTGGTAAACCATTCAGCCACTTTTTCCAAAGACATCGTTTTTAGCTCTTTGGCAAAATCGGTCGGCGATTTGCCTACAATAGTTTCAAACTTATCGGCCTGCTCTGCCGTTAAAAAATTCTTCTTAACCTGTAGTTTGGCAATGAATTGTTTTTTGGCTAGGTCTTGCAAATCTGGTGCGCTGATTTGCGTCATTTCTGCAGTAAGCTCAGTAAAGCTGATATTGACATTGGTCACCACAGGTTTCATGGTGTTGACCTTTTCTAGCTGTTTGTAAATATCGACGGCATCATAAATACGGAAAGGCCCTTTACCGATTTCTGGGCATAAACGTGTGGCGCGGCCCAGCATTTGCTCAAACAAAATTCGACTGTTCACACGACGCAAAAACACTAAATTACAAATTTTAGGGACATCAACGCCCGTGGTAAGCAAATCGACCGTGACGGCGATGTTGGGTAAGCGATCGTTTTTGTAGCTGCGGATTTTTGCTAAAGGCTTATCACTAGCACCCGTAATCTTTTGCACGGTGTCGTCTTCAACTTCCCCGTGATATTGCTCGATGGCGGTTTTAAAAGCCTCAACAACTTCATCCGCATGTTTGTCGGTCACACAAAATACCAGTGTTTTCGCTTCGGAGTATGGGTTAATCGAATCACTTTCAATCAGCCATTTAGTCACTTGTGCAGTAAACTCAGGCGCAACAACTTTTCGATTAAAATCAGACACATCAAAATTAAGCTCGTCTGGGGTGTTGTAGGTTTCGATACTGCTTTTCTCAGCATCGTAAAATTTTACTTCTTGATTTACTGCGTATTTAATGCCTTGTTCTGCTAACTTTGTATGAATGCGAATTGGTGGCAAATGATCGTTTAAATAACCATCCAACACTGCTTCGGTATAACTATAGGTAAAGATTGGCGGACCAAAAATATCGGTGGTATGTAATGCCGGTGTAGCTGTTAAGCCAATTTTAAAGGCATCAAAATACTCAATCACACTGCGGTATTTGGATTGATAGTCTTGTTGATCGCGGAACAGAATTTCAGTATCACTTAGTTCTCGATCGAGTAAATAACCTCTGTGACATTCATCCACCACTATGCAATCGTATTGAGCGACGCCGGGTTTATTATCTTTATCATTGGGGTAAAGCAAGCGTTTAACCAAGCCTTGTACGGTTGCAATATGCACTTTGGTACCATCTTCCGGCATCGCCTTGACTGACTTATTCTGCTCCATGCCCATTACAGCAAAGGTGTCAGCAAAGGTGTTTAGATTTTCCATACGCACCTCACCAAAGCCATCTGTTGCTTGTATGCCCAGTGCTGAACGATCGACTAGAAACAGGATGCGACGGAAACGTTCTGACTTAAGCAGCCGATAAACCAGAGCAATAGCGGTTTTGGTTTTACCCGTACCTGTAGCCATGGCTAATAGCGAGGTTTCTTTGCCTTGCTTGATGCTGCTTTCTACTGCTTTAATTGCATCTATCTGATAATCACGCAGTGTTAGGTTGTAATCGAATCCCATATCATCCAACTCTGTTTCTGCTTGCTGAGGTGTTTGGCGGAGATAGGTTTTAATTTCTTGAGGTGAGTACCAACCTTTTAAGGCTCTACGGCGATTAGCATTGTCACGCACATCTAAAAACCAAATGCCGCTTTCTTGATCTAGTTGTTTTAGATACGGCCGGCCATTAGTGGCAAAAGTCAATGGCACTTTAAAGTCGCCGTATGCGGCTTCAATGGTATATACATTTTGCGCTTGCAAACCTTTGGCGTAACGTTTTGCTTGATCGATTGAGCTGTAAACATTTTTCGCACTTTTCTTTGCTTCAACTACAGCTACTGGCGTGAGCCCCATAAAGAGTATGTAGTCGGCCGGGCCAGAATCGGTTGGCCACTCTGCAATGGCACGATTTTCATTAGATACAGGGCGTGCACCGTTAGCATATTTAAGGTTGACACTATCTGCTTCCCAACCAGCCTCTATCAACTGCTGATCTATTAAAACCCGAGTTTCAGCTTCATTGAGTTGTAATGTTGACTTTTCTACATGACGAATTTGTGCGGCTTGCTGTGGTTTTTCTAAACCATTGAATAGCGCGAAATAAGAAATATTGGCTGCATCCATCTTAGCTCGGTATTCGGCTAATTTTGCTTCATGTTGTGTAGCAAGCTCTTCCCATGCTTTGCTTTCACTCGCCATCTGTTCGGCACGTTGTTGCTCTGCTTTTACTTTTTCGGCTTCTAAATGATTTAATAGTTCAGCATGCGTTAGACGATCCTCAGCCGTTTTGTTTTGCTTTTGCAATTCAAGCAATACTTCTTCAAGCTGGCGTACTTTTTCTGAAGGGTCTACAGGTTTAATAAAGGCAACTTGCTTAAAACCATTAACTTTTTCACCCCCAAAGGTCACATGAAACCATACGCTAAGTGCATGACCTATTTGCAAAGCTTTAAGTGCATCACGATGATTTGACGAGGTTATATCATGCGCTGCTGAGTTACCCAGTTTTCTGAGTGCATGAAACGCATCTTTGATTTGTGGATCCAGCTTGAGAGTGAAATCAAGTTCGCGAAGGAGGTCAACTTGCTTGATTTCAGCATCAGATTCAATGCCAAGGCGAGAGCTGATGGTTTTAGCCAGTTCTTCACCTAACTGACGCATTTTAATAAGCGTTGTATTAGGGTCAGGCATAAAGCACATTTCAGCGGTTTCGGCTAAACGCACTAAAAGCTCGTCATGTTGCTTAAGAAAAGCAAAGTTATTGCTGGCCATTTATACCCGGTCTTATTTTTAACGTTTTAGCAAAAGTTTTTATACTAATTTTATGATTTTGCTTAAGATTTTATGTAAGTAAAAACATAGCCTGCTCACTTTACCTCATTTAATAATAAAAGATCAAGCATGCAGTCATGCTAAGTATGTGTACGGATGGAAACTGAGCATATAACAACAAAAATAAACTATTCATAAGCACACAACTGCGAGATTGTATCCATCTTATATGAAGTACCTATTCAATTAATTTCATACAGGAGAAGCATCATGTCAGAGGTAACAACGAGCAGCATCCACCAATCAATGCGCGTTCTCAAAATTGCAACATGTCCCACCAACTCAGGCAGAGCCAAACTCGCTTATCAAATCAGTTGCAGCCCAGAGCATGATATCTATTTTCGCGTCACGGCAAATACTGGCGGTGGATTATTCAGCCCAGAGTGGGTTTCATTAAAAACCATGCTAGCTACCCTAGAAGTTGCACACAAACCAATAGCTTCATACCCACTATTAAAGTTACTAAAGGGCAGGTCAATCAACACACCAGCTTTTCTGATGGCGGCAATGAAGAGTGAAGGTGTCGTTCGTAGCTTAGAAGGCAAGATACGTGGTTATGAAATAGTGGATAACGAGCTGTTTATGACTGAGATGAAAGCACTTATCGATTCGGGTGTGAATTTAATAGTTAAAGATATTCCTAGTGAATACAAAACTTCAGCAGCTTTAAATAAAAAGAAAGTACCTAAAGAACTAACTCCTAAAGAGGTAAAGCGTGAGCAACGCGCAATCAAAACGCTATTAAACAAGCAGTAATCCATAAGATTCAACTGATCGCTCCGATGTAGTAGAAGTCCGCTGTTCTAAAAAATTACCTAGCCATAACACCAAGCCAGACAAGGGTCTTTTCGCTTCGCAATGAAGCAAACCAG
>JAYVFU010000012.1:0-6345 GCA_043772865.1 Methylophilaceae bacterium | reverse complement strand
GAAACCATTGCGGCAGCTAAAGTGCTGGTTAAAGAAGGCTTTGATGTGATGGTTTATACTTCGGATGATCCGATTATTGCTAAACAGCTTGAAGATATCGGCTGTTGCGCTGTCATGCCGTTAGCATCGTTGATAGGTTCAGGAATGGGTATTTTAAATCCGTGGAACTTACAAATTATTATTGAAAATGCCAAAATTCCCGTATTAGTCGATGCTGGCGTTGGCACTGCAAGTGATGCTGCGATTGCGATGGAGCTTGGTTGCCAAGGCATTTTAATGAATACGGCAATTGCTGGTGCAAATAATCCTATTCTGATGGCATCTGCTATGAAAAAAGCCGTAGAAGCTGGGCGTGAAGCATATTTAGCAGGGCGCATGGCCAAGAAACTTTATAGCGCTGCACCTAGCTCACCAACAACAGGCTTAATTGATTAATATGGCAGAAAGTAACAAATATGAGTTTAGCGTGAGCGTAGTATCTGCTTTTTTAGCAGATCAATCTGATGTTGAACAAAATCATTATGTATTTTCTTATAGCATTAAAATAACTAATACTGGTCGTGTGCCAGCTCAATTAATCAGCCGTCATTGGGTGATTGTTGACGCGATGGGTACAACGCAAGAAGTCAAAGGTTTGGGTGTTGTAGGTGCGCAGCCTCTGCTGAATCCAGGTCAGCATTTTGAATACACGAGTGGCACTTCCTTACATACGCCAGTGGGTAGCATGTACGGTAGTTATCAAGTTGTGGCAGAAGATGGTACACAATTTGATGCGGTGATTGCACCTTTCACATTGACTATGCCTAGGGTTTTACATTGAATAAGTGTTTTACATTCAATAACAGAGCTGCATTAAAACAGTTTCATTTTTTAGTATTGCCATTACTGGTGCTACTAACTACCTCATGTGGTAAGCAAAATTTTAAGCCAGTTATTGTAAAGCCTCAGGTAGCAACACAAACAACAACCTGTGATTGTGCTAACTCAAACTTGAATAAGCCTGCTGATAATTCGCCAGTGCAATTGCCAGAATCTAAACCAACGCCTGATAGTAAGCCAATAGATGTTCCTAAAATTGCCGACTACAGTCTCTTAAAGCCTGCTAAGTGGGAGGAGATTGATGGTTTAAATCAAGATAATCTTACTCAAGCTTGGCCTGCATGGCTACAAGGGTGCTCAACACTAATTAATAAACCTGCCTGGAAATCAGCATGCTCAGCAGCAAGCAGCATAAAATCAACGAGTAACTATGCAATTAATGTTTACTATAAAAAATACTTTACACCTTATTTAGCCAACAACGCTGATGGCACAGAGACTGGTTTAATCACTGGCTATTATGAGCCACTATTAAACGGTAGCCGCCATCAGTCTGCCCAAACACCTTATCCCTTGTATAGCCTGCCTAGTGATTTGGTAACAGTTGAATTAGCTGATATTTACCCTGATTTAAAGTTTAAGCGTGTGCGTGGCAAGCTAGTAGGTAACAAAGTGCTGCCCTATTACACACGTGCAGAAATTGAAGCTGTTCCATCGCCATTGCAAGGACACGAACTAGTATGGATAGACGACATTATTGACGTATTTTTTTTGCAGATTCAAGGTTCTGGTTTAGTACAACTTGATAATGGTGAGCAAGTGCATGTGGGCTATGCAGATCAAAATGGCTACACTTATAATTCTATTGGACGCTTGTTAGTGGAGCGTGGTGAGTTAACATTGGACCAAGCGTCGATGCAGGGTATTAAGAACTGGGCGCGTAATAATTTGGATAAATTACGTGAACTACTCAATAGCAACCCTAGCTATGTTTTTTTTAGAGAGTTGCCAGTCAACTTACCCGGTCCGATTGGTGCTTTAGGTGTGCCGATTATTGCACAGCGTGTGGTAGCGATAGACCCTAAATATATTCCACTAGGTGCGCCAGTTTTTTTATCGACTACTCAACCTAACAGCACTGCAACGCTTAAGCGTTTGATGATGGCACAAGACACGGGCGGCGCTATTAAAGGTGGCGTTAGGGCAGATTTCTATTGGGGTGCGGGTAACGAGGCTGGAAAGCAAGCGGGTGCTATGAAGCAAAAAGGCAAAATGTGGGTACTATTACCAAAGGAATTTGTATTTAAATAAAAAGTTTAAACTTGATATGTCAATAAAGTTAATTAATGTGTGGCAACGTACTGAATGATAATTAACTCCTCATCTAACATCTTCTAGTAGTTTATATATTTACATAGTGTTAACTATTTTATAAATCATTAGGAGATAAAGCATGAAAGCCCTCGTTTACAACGGCCCACGAGACGTGAGTGTATTAGAAGTTCCAGACGCTAAAATTGAGCGTTCAACTGATGTTCTAGTCAAAATAACTACGACCAATATTTGCGGTTCTGACCTACATATGTATGAAGGTAGAACTGATATGCAACCTGGACGAATACTAGGGCATGAAAACCTTGGCTTAGTAATAGAGGTTGGAGAAGCAGTGGACCGTATAAAAGTAGGAGATTGTGTTTGTTTACCCTTTAACATTGGTTGCGGATTTTGCAAAAACTGTGAGCGTGGACTTACAGGTTTTTGCTTAACGGTTAATCCTGGTACTGCAGGAGGTGCTTACGGATTTGCAGGCATGGGGCCTTACAGTGGAGGTCAGGCAGAGTTTCTTCGTGTGCCCTATGGTGACTTTAACTGTTTAAGATTACCACCCGATGCTGAAGAAAAAGAAAATGACTATGTGATGTTGTCTGACATATTTCCAACGGGTTATCATGCAACTGAACTTGCTGGTGTTAAAGCAGGAGATACTGTAGCAATATATGGTGCAGGGCCCGTGGGGCTAATGGCTGCATATTCTGCAAGCCTTAAAGGTGCCAGCAAAATAATGGTGGTAGACACCCATGAAGATCGCTTAGCACTGGCCGAAAAAATAGGTGCAATTGCCATTGATAATTCTGATGGCTCAGCTGTGGAACAAATCTTGGAACTTACTAATGGACAAGGAGCAGACAGAGGTTGTGAATGTGTAGGCTACCAGTGTTGTAATCAGCACAATCAAGAAGTGCCCAACCTTACCATGAATAGTTTAGTGAGTTCAGTAGCTGCAACAGGTTCTATTGGCGTAGTTGGTGTCTTTTTACCTAAAGATCCGGACGCAAAAGATGACTTAGCAAAACAAGGGCAAATTGCATTTGATTTTGGTAAGTTTTGGATGAAAGGGCAACGGATGGCAACGGGTCAAGCAAACGTCAAAGCATACAACCGCAAACTACGTGATCTCATTTCTGTAGGAAAAGCAGCACCTTCATTTATTATTTCTCACGAATTACCATTAAGTAGTGCGCCATCCGCATATCAGCATTTTGATGAGCGTGAAAAAGGGTGGACTAAAGTCATATTAAAGCCTAATGCGTGAGATATACTCAAATGTTATTTGAGTTAAGCGATTGATTTTTTTTAAAAAAACTATGTGTAGTCGTCGCAAGCTACACATAGTATTGACCTAATAGTTAAGCAGCTATTTTGCCTTTGCGAATGCTTCTTTCAACCCTTCCGCAGCAAAGTGTTGCGCCTGCTTTGCTTTATCTATTACAGCACCCATACCAAAAAATTCGTGAGTTACACCATCATAATTTTTATAACGCACCTTCACTCCAGCTGCCTGCAATTTATCTGCATAGTCTTTACCTTCAGACCTTAAAGGATCAATTTGATCTGTAATAATTGTAGATGGAGGTAATCCTTTAAGATCTTGCTCACTGACTAAAGAAATTAAATGATTTTTGCCATCAGCCGGTGAGTTTAGGTATTGCGTAAAAAACCACTTCATCGCATCGCGACTCAACGGTTTAGCTTTAGCATTTTCAATATAAGAGGGTGTTTAAAAGTTATAACCAGCAATTGGATAAACCAATACTTGATAGATTGGCATTGGCATATGGTGTTCACGCGCTAAAATACTGACTGATGCCGCTAAATTACCGCCCGCACTTTCACCAACAACAGCAATACGTTTTGAATCACCATTTAGTTCTTTAGTATGCTCCAAAGTCCATTTATATGCTGCCAATGCATCATCATGGGCCGCAGGAAATTTATGTTCAGGAGCTTGACGATAATGTGATGACACTACTACTGCATTAGTGGCATTAACAAGCGCGCGTGGGGAAGAATCATAAGTGTCCAAATCTGCAATCACCCATCCTCCACCATGGTAATAAACAATCACTGGAAATGGACCATTACCTTTTGGTGTGTAAATGCGAATATCAATAGAGCCGCCAGCAATATCTATACTTTTGTTTTCAACTTTGCCTACTTCTTCTGGCTTGGGGTCCATAGCCGAGTTCTGTTTTTCCTTTAATAAGGCTTTTACTGCATCCGCAGGTGTTGGCTGCTTGCGAGCTTCCGCCGCAGTCAATGTTTCTAATGGCTTAGGCCCTAGTTTTTGTAATTCATCTAATACTGCTTGCATTTGCTGATTAGGCTTAGCACCCATTCCTACAGTATCTTTTGCAAAAGCATTGCTGGCTAAAGTATTGGCTGCAAACCAAGCAACTCCTGTCATAGAGACGTATTTCAATGTTTTTTTTAGCGTTGGATTCATCATGTTATAAAGCACCTTTAATAATTGGTTATAAAAAATTATTGCGTATTGATATAAAAAAAATCTACATTAAGTTGCTACATTTAATTAATTATGCTGTTGCGAAAGTGCTTTATCACACTTAATCCTAATTATTCACTGCTTAGATTGAACTGAAGACATTTAATATTCTGTGTGTTAGCGAACATAGGAGAAATTAAATTGAGAATATAGTTGAGAAATTAACTTATCTTAATAATGTTTAGAAAGTCCTATCTGTGTTCACTTTATTGGAAAACCAATCTGAATTGATGCAAGATAAAAAGGATCGCCTTCATCAATCGCGTCAACTGAAAATATTAGATTCTCAATATGAAGCGTTTTACAACTCAATTACCAAGTTGGCAGCAAAAGTTACACAAATGCCTGTCGTGATTGTTACGTTATCGGACGAAAATCGAATTTGGATTAAATCAGTGATGGGTTTAAACGGAGTAGAGCAGGCTACATTTCAAGAAATGTATGATGATTGGCTGTTTAAAACCAGCATCTGTTCAGAAATTGCTGATATTTCGAAAGATTATATGTATTCGGAACATCCATTTGTGAATGGTGAAACTAAATTGATGTTCTATGCCGCAGCGCCCATTACTTTACCATTGGGCGAAGTAATGGGTGTTTTAAGTATCTTTGATATCAAACCTAATAAATTGGATCAAATTCAACGAGATGTGCTTTTAGGGATAACACAATTAATTTCTAACGCCCTAATCATAAAAAGTTTTGCTGAAAAGAATTTATCAGTGAATACTTAACTGAGCAATATCTAAATATTGTTAAAACAATATCTGTTAAATACCCATTTTGAGATAGTAAATTGGCTTTAGCTTTCATAACTACTTAACTATAAAACCATCGTTTTTGAATTCACTGTATCAGCTTATTAGCCATACAAACATTGATAATTTTATGTAAAAGCATGAAGTTATCACTTAATTATGTAAAAAGACTAGCTATGTGTGGCAGCGTACTGTGAGCTACTTTTTACAAATGCATTATCAATATTCATTTATTACATCATTTTGTTTGGAGTTAAATTATGAACTACTTAAGAAATATTTTTTACAGTGTAACTGTAATAACTGTATTGACCTTGGTTGGCTGTAATGCAGGAACAATGAATAAAGATCAAACTACTCTTGTTGCAAAACTAATTGCAGCAAGTGAAGTTCCAGCTAATGCCAGCAAAGGTGCAGGTACCCTTAAAGGTGATGTAGACAATAAAACTAGCGTACTAAATTGGACTATTGATTATTCTGATTTAAGTGGCCCTGTAACAGCCGCCCATTTTCATGGGCCAGCAGCAGAAGGAAATAATGCTGATGTTGCAGTGCCCGTTACAGGCAATTTAGCGAGCCCCATTAAAGGTACAGCCACTTTAACTGCAACACAAATGCAAGAGTTGTTAGATGGAAAATGGTATGTAAATTTACATACCGCAGCTAATCCTGATGGTGAAATTCGTGGTCAGGTTACCAAATAACAAAATGTTTGATACGAATTAAAGAATGTTAATGGCTTATTAAGCTTGCATGTCTTAATTGATGCGAAGCTTTCAAATTAATTTTGAACTGGAGATCTAGATGTTAAATAACGAGGATACTGTATTAATCATTAATAATCTTATTGAAATTTCTAAAGATGGTGAAGAAGGTTTTCTCAAGTCTGCGCAAGATGTAGACAATGAGCAAACAAAAACATAT
>JAYVFU010000011.1:0-6363 GCA_043772865.1 Methylophilaceae bacterium | reverse complement strand
CGTTTTAGGAGCATCATTAATAGTTGGGGCATGAAAGCCTATTAATATATAAGGCGATTTTGCTGGTGCTTTCACTACAACACGGCGTTCACCTTTTTGCGCAGGTTCCGTCTGCGGTTTACGTGCCGGCAACACATGTGTTTTTATGCTACCAAAATTTTCTTTAGCCAATTTAAATACGGCTTGTGCGTTTACATCACCTACAACAACAATCGTTGCATTATTAGGCGCATACCAGGTTTTGTACCACTCTTGGGCGTCTAAGTAAGTCATATTTTCAAGATCGTTCATCCAACCAATCACGGGGCGTTGGTAAGGATGCGCTTTATATGCGATGGCTTGAAACTCTTCATTTACTTGCGCTTGCGGCTTGTCATCCGTACGCCAGCGGCGTTCTTCCATCACTACTTTAATTTCTTTATCGTATTCTTCTTTGGTAATTTGCAAATTCTGCATACGATCTGCCTCTAGCTTAAATGCTAACGGCAATTTGGATTTTTCGAGTTGTTGAAAATAGCAGGTGTAGTCTTGTCCGGTAAATGCATTTTCTTTACCGCCGGCTGCAGCAATTTGGCGTGAAAATTGTCCAGCGGGCACTTGCTTTGTACCTTTAAACATCATGTGTTCTAAGACATGCGCCACGCCAGACTTACCATTAACCTCATCTAAAGCCCCTGCTCGATACCAAACTTGCGAGACAACCACGGGCGAGCGATGGTCTTCTTGCACAATAAGTTTTAAGCCATTATCTAGTTTAAATTCTTGTACATTGGCCTCAGCGAAGGTAGTTGCAGAGTATAAGGCAGTAGAAATTAATGCCATTGGCAACAAAACGCGCGTTGTGGATGTGAATATATTTAGTGATTTTTTTGAGTATTTTAAAAACAGGTATCGAAAAAGCACGTGGTTGTTCTCCTAATTATTGCGCTCAATTATAGTGCAAGTCAGTTTAAAGTTACTACCTAATGACAAAGTTTGCACTTGTTTAGTTCGCTGTTTAATTTGACTGGTTGTGCCTTTCAATACAAATTGAGATTAAAATACAATTTACTTTTTAAAACAAATACCACACCTTTATGTTTGATTTTTTCAAAAAAAATAACCCTGACACAACGCCAATAAAACCATCACTCACGGAACGTTTAAAACAAGGCTTATCTAAAACACGCCAACAATTTGGTAATCAATTAGCCAGTCTTTTTGGTGGCGGAAAAATTGATGACGATGTTTATGATGAGCTGGAAACTATTCTGCTCACTTCTGATATAGGGGTAGCGGCTACACAATACTTATTAAACCAATTAAAACAACGTGTTAAGCGTGGAAATCTACAAGACACTACTGAGCTTAAAGCCGCATTAAAATCTGCATTACTTGAGCTACTTACCCCATTAGAGCAGCCGCTTACTACCAATGCACACAAACCTTTCGTCATCATGATGGTAGGTGTTAACGGTGCAGGCAAAACTACGACAATAGGTAAACTCGCCAACATGTTTCAAGCACAAGGAAAGTCTGTACTGATTGCAGCTGGTGATACTTTTAGAGCAGCGGCACGCGAGCAATTACAAGTTTGGGGTGAGCGCAATAATGTACATGTCGTTGCAGCAGAATCTGGCGACCCAGCAGCTGTGATTTTTGATGCGATTAATTCGGCTAAAGCTAAAAATATCGATATTGTGTTGGCCGATACTGCGGGGCGCTTACCCACACAAATGCACTTAATGGATGAAATTGCCAAAGTAAAACGTGTGATTGATAAAGCCCATGCAGGCGCACCGCACGAAATTCTATTGGTACTAGATGCAAACACCGGACAAAATGCTGTCATGCAGGTAAAAGCGTTTGACGATGCACTTAAAATCTCTGGCTTGGTATTAAGCAAACTTGATGGCACCGCTAAAGGGGGTGTCATTGCTGCCATTGCCCAAGCACGGCCTATCCCTATCCGCTATATTGGCATAGGGGAAACCATGGACGATTTGCGAGAGTTTAAAGCAGCAGATTTTGTAGATGCGCTATTTGCAGAAGATTAATATCAGAATAATTTATACTAAACATCATGAGCATTATTCAATTTGACCAAGTAAGCAAACGCTACCAAGCGAGCAATGATGTACTGAGCCAAGTCTCGTTTACTATTAAAGCGGGCGAGCTAGTATTTGTGACAGGCCGCTCTGGTGCTGGTAAAAGTACTTTACTCAAGCTTATGGCGGCCATTGAAGGACCATCAACAGGTACGGTATTAGTGAACAATCAAAATGTGAGTCAATTAAGTGCAGCAGCGCTGCCTTATTTGCGTAGAAAATTTGGCCTGGTGTTTCAAGACCACAAATTACTTTATGACCGTAATTGCTTTCAAAATATTGCGTTACCGCTGCATATTAATGGCTTAAATGGTGCAGAAGCTAACAAACGCATTCGTGCCGCCCTTGATAAAGTAGGTCTATTGCACAAAGAAAAGGCCATGCCAATCACACTTTCCGGTGGTGAACAGCAGCGCTTAGCTATCGCCAGAGCAGTAGTGAGTCGCCCTTCTATCTTGATAGCTGATGAGCCAACAGGCAATTTAGATGCTACCTATGCGGCTGATATTATGAGTTTATTTGGCGCTTTTCAGCAAGTGGGGGTGACTGTGATTGTGGCGACACATGATGCCGGTGCCATGACTGAACATCATAATGAAGTGCTGCACCTGCAGGCGGGTAAACTTATACAGACCTTGGCACCAATATCAGCACAGGCCAATGAATTTCAAGCGGATATTTTATGATTAAAATGTATGATTAAAAACTGGCTAAACCGACATCTACAAGCCATTCAGCAAGTGCTGGTTCGTATGCGTTTGCATGCCTGGGCTACACTCATGATGTGTGGTGTAATAGGCGTAACACTGTGTTTGCCTGGTTTATTTTATATAGCGACCGATAATTTAAATCGCCTAGCAAGTGATATACAAACACAATCACCTATCAGTTTATTTTTAAAGTTGAATGTCACGCCAGCAGAGATTCAATCGATTGAACAACAGTTAAAAGGTGATGAGCATATCGCGAGCTATCAATTTATGCCTAAAGAGCAAGCTTGGCAACAAATGCAGCAAACTGGTGCTGCTAATAGTATTGCAAGCAATGTTGTGAGTACTTTAGATAAAAACCCATTGCCTGATGCATTTTTTATTACGCCAGCTTCTAATACGTCAGAAGCTATATACCAATTACAATCCAGCCTGCAGTCTTTAAATGGTGTGGATAAAGCACTGGTTGATAGTCAGTGGATTAAACGCTTAAATGGTCTGTTGCAACTAGGCGATAAAGTAATTTTGGTATTAGTTAGTTTATTAGCGTTTGCACTTGTGGCAGTTATTGGCAACACCATACGCATGCAGATTCTCACTCAGCATGCAGAAATAGAAGTAAGCCAACTGATTGGTGCCACAAAAAGTTTTATACGCTGCCCGTTTTTATATGCTGGTGCACTTTATGGTTTAGGCGGCGGCCTCATTGCATGTTTGCTGTTATGGGCTGTGGTGAGCTTTTTTAATAGTACCGTTATAAAGATTGCAGCTGAATATGGCAGTCAGTTCGCAATAAACAACCAAAGTTTGCTACTTAATTTATTCGTTATCTTAACTTCTACCACCATTGGCTGGTTAGCGGCTTATCTTGCAGTTAATCGGGCAGTAGTAAGTTATCGCTAAATTACATTAAACGATGATTTTTGAGCATTCCTACTATTGAGTGTTTACCCAAAATACTGGCTTACCAACCACTCCAGTAAACACTACCATTTCTTTGCGCTTAAGATTTTCTAAAGCTTCATCATATGAGATTTGTGATTTTAGTGCATTAGCCTTGGCAATAGGCATTGCATATTTTAGCCATGCAGGATTTTCTACAAATTTATTGTCGTTCATGCAACGCAATACCACATTGGCTTTACGGCTAATGAGTTCTATTTTTTGAAACTCGATGATAGGTACTATAGTAGCAGTCGCATTCTCTGAAATTGCAACGCACTTATCGCCCACCTGCTCTAGTTGCGTTAGTTGATGTGGCTGCTCAACTTTTTGGTTAAATATAACTAATAAAATTAAACCAACAGCTACCATAACTAAAACACCAATTACACTTTTTTTCATCATCAACTAATCCTAATAAATGATTCAACACGCATTTTATTAGCTTCCAGCCTTAAATGGCGTAATCACCATTTTTGCGATTTGTATACTGAGACTTTCTGCTTCGTCACTATCTAAATTATTGACAGTATCACGTAGCTTTTCAGCCTCTATCTTATTGCCTTCATTAATTGCTATATTAGCTAACTCTACTTGTGCAGCAAGATGACGCGGGTTAGATGAAATAGCTTTGGCAAAGTATTGCTTGGCTAAGGGACTATTTTTTAATCCCGCGGCGGCTTCACCTAAGTAATACCAAGCGTCTGAATTATTGGGCTCTTTCACTATCCATGCCTGTGCAATTCGGTTTAATTCATCCCACTGCTCTTGCTGAAATGGACCAACAATTTGCATAAAAAACGGACGTTGTGCTTCGGGTAACGCCCAGAATGGCACTTCAACTGAGTTAAGTTTGATTAAATCAGGCGCATCAAATAATCGTTTAATCCATTCCACAGGCAAGCTGTAAAAGTAGCCCTGACGCCCAGGGCTTTTAAAAGTAGTGATACCTATTAAGTTAAAATGTTGATCGAACATAGCGCCACCACTAGAGCCCATTGCAAACTGAGCGCTAGAACGCACAATCACGCTATCATCTAGCGGATAAATGGCCTTAATGTTACCGTAAGAAGGTTGCGGCACTTGGCTATGATAGGGATGACTAACTGTAAATACTTCTTCCTCATACTGCAAGGTAGCACTATCTCGCATAGGCACTGACTTGAAAGGTAACTGATCAAATTTAAGCAAACATAAATCATGTTTCCAATCTGCTTTTAAAGCAACTGGTTGGTATGCCACACCAAATTTAGCAATACTCACACCTTTAGCATTGACCAATACATGGCAATCGGTTGCCACATAGTGATCATTAATCACCACGCCAGATCCCGTACCTGTATCTCCTCCAGCTAACTCTACAGATACACTCATAATAGAATTATTCAGCTCGAGTAACTCTGCAATCGTTGGTTGAGCAAGTACAGCGCTCACATTGGCTAACAGCACGAAACTCATTATTAATTTCATCATATTCATGTCATTCTATTTTGTTTTAATTTGTTTATACCATGACACTGATTGAATTTATGCGGATTAATTCAATCATAAAAAAACTGCTAATTAATAAGCAACTTTTACCTCCTTAATTTACCATTTAAACAATCGCTTAAACCGTTAATATGTGTGGCTATAAGATATGAATAAAAAACTAAATATCGTATTAATTATTGGTAGCGCGCCAGACGCTGTTAATGCTGCTGCTTGGGATAAAGCCAATTTTACTCATGTTGTTGCTATTAATAATGCGTGGCGGATCAGACATGATTGGGATTTTTGCATTCATCCAGAAGATTTACCAGATGATAGCAAACCACCATCACTCAGCCCTCACCAATCAATGATTACAGCATCTGACTATGTTGAGATACAAAACAGCTTTGGTGGTTTTGTATACGCTGGTGGCACCATGGCGTTTACCGCAGCATATTGGGCTTTAGGCGCTTTAAAACCTGATGTCATTGGCTTTGTGGGTTGCGACATGATTTATACACAAAATGGTGAAGCCACACATTTTTATGGCATAGGTCAGGCAGACCCCTTACGCAAAGATGTAACGTTACAGTCTTTAGAAGCAAAATCCAATCGACTATTTTATAAAGCACATGAGCAAGGTTGCCTATGCTTAAACTTTTCTAGCCTTAACCAAACGCGGCTGACGTTTCCTAAATTGAATTTTGAAAAAATAGCAGAAATGAATGCACAAAAACTTGAATATTATTTTAAGCATTACAGCTATAACTTAAACGGTGAAATTATCGAACAAGCTCAAAAAGCAGAGTCCGATTTAGGTTATTACTTTAGATCCGGGCGCTACTGGGAGCACCTTGATGAAATTTGTTCAAACAAATTATTTCAACTTGATAAGCTATGGGCAGAGTGTTTAACGCATCAAAACTTATACAATTTTGTTACAAAATAATTGCATAACTTTACACATTATAGAACTTATGATGGGTAGCACTCTCATATAGAGAGTGCTAAAATAGATTTTGTTAAAAGATTTAGTGTGTTAAAAAAATAAATTAACAAGGAGCATCATCATTAACGCTTTAATTATACCTACCATTAGTTCGCTAGATAGTTTTGATCAGTACATGCGTACAATCAAGGCTTTCCCGGTT
>JAYVFU010000010.1:0-59525 GCA_043772865.1 Methylophilaceae bacterium | reverse complement strand
CAGAACTTTGTGAAGTATTGATGGCTTGGGAAGTGCCGAGCTTACATTTTTATACGCTGAATCAATCGGCAACTATCAGCACGATTATTAAAAATATTGAAGGTTAATAGTTAAGCGCCAAAAATCATCAAAAACAGTTAAACAACACGTTGGTATTGCCCACCACTCACCGTGGCCACTTTGCCTTCAAGCTCTAGCATCATGAGCATGGCAGAGATTTTTTCAGTAGTTAGTGAAGTTAAACGAATCAAAGTATCCATGGTAATTGGGTAGTGACCCATGGCCTGAATTAGGGTATCTGTTTCACTAAACTGCTCGCTATCAACTGAATCACCATTTACCTCAGATGTGAGTTTGGCTTCTATTTTGACTAGATTAGCGCTTTCAATTGAAAGCTCATCAATAATATCTTGGGTATTTTCTACTAATTTTGCACCCTGCTTAATAAGCAAATGACATCCTTTTGCCACAGGTGAATGAATAGAACCAGGTATAGCAAACACCTCGCGCCCCTGCTCTAAGGCAAGTTTTGCAGTAATGAGTGAGCCACTTTGCACATTGGCTTCAACCACTAAACAGCCTAAACTTAAACCGCTGATAATACGATTTCGACGTGGGAAATTTTGCGCTTTTGATGGCGTGCCTAAGTGAAATTCAGAAATGATTAACCCACGTTGCACAATTTTATGGGCTAAATCACGGTGCTTAGCAGGATAAACAATATCTAAGCCAGTACCAACAACTGCAATGGTACCCGCTGCATTGTTTGCAGTGGCTTTCAGTGCGCCGCGATGCGCCGCACCATCAATACCCAGTGCTAAACCACTGACTACACATAACCCAAAGTTGCTCAAGCTGGTCGCAAAGTCTTCTGCATTTTTTTCGCCTTGCGGAGTGGAGCTTCTACTACCTACCATGGCAATACTGGGATGATTCAGCCATTCTAGTTGACCTTTTGCATACAAAATCGGAGGTGGATTGCTAATTTGTAGTAAAAGTTGTGGGTAATGTGCATCGGCTAATGTAACCACATGATTACCTGCGTGCTGTAACCAATTTAGCGTAGGTTGAATCGCATCTACATCCAACCCTTTAGCAATTTCATGAGCAATGGTAGTGGAAACCACTTGCTTTAGCTGGCTAGGCGAAGCCTGATAAATTTGTGCAGGGCTACCAAACTCACGTAACAGCTGGCACAATGTTTGACCGCCTAAACCATCAATTTGGCTTAACCCTAACCAAAGTGAAACATCATTATTTTCAACATCATCTGGCATTACTGAATTAAAAATCAACTAATACCATCCATCTATTTGACTCTTCTGATATATCAAGGCTTGATAACACTATCTAAAGTATGTACAGACTCAGTAGCCTCTATAATTAGAGCATAGGATACATGATCAAATGTTTTAAAAACCATGAGCAACCCTATGCGTTCATCTGGTAATTTAATTTGCCCTGGCTCTAATACAACTTGGCTGGGGGCTGTTTGCTTATCTTTAGCAAAATTAACTATTGGTTTGCCATCTTTATCATGTGTAACATCAAAATTCAGTTCAGAAAGTTTTGGTTTTTCTGTTTTAGTATTGTCTGCTTTTGGCGCAACATATTCTGGATCTTTTACTACACGTCCATATCGATTAATCGCTAAAACATGACCTACTTCCAGACCATCTAAACTACCACGATTAAGTGACACCACCGAATTAGGACCAGCTTCTGCAATACCACCATATATCTTAATAATACGACCAACGATATCTAAATCTGGTGCGTGTGGTATAAAATTAGTTTGCAAAATATCTGGCGCAGAAATTAATCTATCTTTAGTAAAAATTTCTTCTTTTGCACGTGTGATATCTGCTGTAGCAGGTGTACCAAATTTAGCAATTTTTGCATCACCTAAATAAATGGCTTCCGTGCCTAATGTTTTATTGGTATCTGGGTCGATTAATGGGTCACCAGGTCGATATACAAACCAGTTTTCGCCTTGACCTTGAGCTAATTCATTAACATAAACACGTGTGCCTGGGCTTAAGACTAAACGGTCATCTTGACCTGCAATAATGCGTGGTGATTTATCAAGCTGACCATTCTCGATCAGTAAAGGTTGGCTCAGAAATGGGGTAATGACATTGGGGGCAATACTAAGTATTGGTTTTTTCTCTAGTGGCTCAATAATAGCGCCTGGTACTAGGGTAACTGTTTCGTGTAGCAGACGTAGTTTTGGCTGTCCGTTACTGGTATCTAAAACCACCACATCCCCTGGATAAATCCAATGTGGATTTTTAATTTCAGCACGATTCATGTTCCAAATTTTTGGCCATAACCATGGACTTTTAAGAAACTTACCTGAAATATCCCACAAAGTATCTCCTTTAACCACGACATAACGCTCTGGATGATTTTTTTGTAGCTGAAGTATATCTGCGTAACTATTTAAGCTTACACAACAAAATACTAGCAGCGTTATAATACGTGTCATAAGGTTGACCTCGGTCAAAAAAGCGGTTTTTCATCCGCGAAATTGCGTTAAATTTATCACGTAATTCATTCAATAATCAAGCTTTTATGGCAATAACCCATTAAATTATGACAATTTTAGCGATACTCCATTACCCCGACCCACGTTTGCACACAATAGCCAAACCTGTAGCTGATGTGAATGATGTTATACGTCAACTGATTGACGACATGGCTGAGACCATGTACGACGCCCCTGGCATAGGTTTAGCCGCTACGCAGGTCAATCATCATATTCAGTTGATTTTGGTTGATACTAGTAAAGATAAAAGTCAATTACAGGTGTTTATTAATCCTAATATTACCGCTAAAAGTGGTGAGCAGGATTTTGATGAGGGTTGTTTATCTGTACCTAATATTTACGAGACGGTAACGCGCTCTGAAAATATTACCGTAGAAGCATTAGATAGAAACGGTAAAAAATTTAGTTTGAAAGCTGATGGATTGTTAGCTGTGTGCATTCAACACGAAATGGATCACTTATTGGGCAAAGTGTTTGTAGAGTATTTATCGCCACTGAAACGCAATCGAATCAGAGCCAAAATGTTGAAATTAGCACGCGAGCACGGCGAACGCTAAGTCTTAAATTATCAATATCAATATCTAATCACTCTGAGATACTCCATTTGAACATCATATTTGCTGGCACTCCCGAATTCGCAGTACCCACCTTAAGTGCATTGATTGAAGCAGGCCATCAAATCGTGATGGTACTTACACAGCCAGATAGACCCGCTGGCCGTGGCATGAAGCTCAAAGCGAGCCCTGTTAAAGAACTAGCAATAGCACATGGCCTACATGTATTTCAACCAGAAAGTCTTAAACCGCCAGAGATTCAAACGCAAATCGCTGCCGTAAATGCTGATGTTATGATAGTGGCTGCTTACGGTTTGATTATCCCGACCAATTTATTAAATATGCCAATGCTGGGCTGCTATAACATTCATGCCTCACTTTTACCACGCTGGCGCGGCGCGGCACCGATACATCGCGCTTTGTTAGCAGGCGATGCTGAAACGGGCGTAACAATTATGGAAGTGGTGCCGGCTCTAGATGCTGGCGCGATGATAAGCCGCGGCGTGGTCAACATTACCGAACAAGACACGACTCAAACATTGCATGATGCATTAAGTGCAATTGGTGCTAAGTTGATGTTAGCAGCCGTGGCTAAATTGGCAGCGACAGGTAAATTAAGTGCGCAACCTCAAGATGAGTCATTAGTCACCTATGCTCATAAACTTACCAAAGCCGAAGCAGTGATTGATTGGAGCCAACCTGCCGAAATACTATCACGCCAAATTCGTGGATTTAACCCTTTTCCTGTTGCACATGCACAATTCAATGGTGAGGTTTGTAAATTATGGATGGCGACTGTTATAGCTGGCGAGAAAATGAACGCTAAAAACGGGGAAGTCGTCAATATTAGCGATGGCATTGTCATTGCGTGTGGTGCTGGATTATTGAAAGTGGCTGAATTACAAATGCCCGGCGGTAAACGCATGGATGCAAAAGCGTTTATTAAAAGTCGACAGTTAAAAATTGGTCATTTTTTTGCTAATTGTAGCTGTAAGTAAATGCTCACTTGAAACCAAAATTATCAAGTAAAATCAAATAATAAAGATTTTATTTGCTACCAACAAAAAATACGAAAGCCTTATTTGTACATCGCTCAACAAATCGCCGCTCAGGCTGTGCATCAAGTATTAACGGGGCATAATTTAACACTTGCCCTGCCCGCGGCTATTAGAAAATTCCCTGACATTACCCCGCAACAGCGCGGTACTGCGCAAGATTTAAGCTATGGTACGCTACGTTTTTATGGTGAAATCAATGCTTATTTAACACAATTATTAGAAAAACCACTCACTAATGAAGGCGTGCGCTGCCTTTTGTTAGTGGCAATTTATCAGTTACTGCATGATAAAGCACAAGCTTTTACGGTGGTAGATCAAGCAGTCACAGCCGCTACACAATTTAAAACGGCTTGGGCAAAAGGTTTAGTCAATGCGGTTTTGCGTAACTTTTTGCGACAAAAAGAAGCATTAGCAAAAAAAATTACTGGCAACGAATTAGCTACTTACTCTTACCCACAGTGGTGGATAAACAAACTCAAAAAACAATACCCCAATGATTGGCAAAGCATTTTAACGGTGGGTAATCAGCACCCACCCATGACTTTGCGTATTAATCGCCAAAAAACCAACATGGGCGATTACTTAATAGCGTTACAAAACGAAGGTTTGGAAACCACTGTTTTAAGTGAATCAGCTTTAATGTTACTAAAGCCAATTTCAGTTGAAAAAATTCCACAGTTTTTAACTGGCGGTGTATCAGTACAAGACTACGGTGCGCAAACTGCTACTCAATTACTAGACTTAAAAAACGAACAGCAAGTGCTGGATGCTTGCTGTGCACCTGGTGGTAAAACGGCACATATTTTAGAATCAGCCAATATCAATATGACTGCTTTAGATAGCGACGCCGACCGTTTAGTGAAAGTACAAAATAATCTTGAACGTTTGCAACTGCATGCGCATCTGATTTGTGGGGATGCATCATACGTTCATGATTGGTGGGACGGTGTGCCTTTTGATAGGATTCTGGCAGATGTGCCGTGTACGGCATCGGGTATAGTGCGGCGCCATGTAGATATTAAATGGTTGCGTCGTGAAGCGGATATTGCTTCATTTGCTAAGCAACAAGCCGTGATTTTGCGTGAGTTATGGCAGACTTTAACAAAGGGTGGTAAATTGCTTTATGTAACGTGTTCGATTTTTAATGAAGAAAATCAAGGTCAAATTGATCAATTTTTATCAGAAAATGCAGACGCAACACAATTGACATGGTCGCCCAATAATCAAGCTCACAACGCACCATTATTCACACAAAATGGGCAGCTTATCCCCTGCGATGCACACGATGGCTTTTTTTATGCACTTATACAAAAAAAATAAACACTATGGTGTGATATTCGCCCTGCTTATGCTGGCGCAGGTTTTCTTTACACCCAATATTGTTGCAGGTACCAGCAGCCTTGATATTAAAACAGCCGAACTCATCGCCGTTGATGATGCTTATACGCTTAATGCAGATTTTGAAATCGACTTTAATACGCAAATGGAAGAAGCCATTAACAAAGGTGTGCCACTCAATTTTCTAATCGAGTTTCAATTAGTTGCCCCGCATAAATACTGGTTTGATGATGAAATTGAAACGCAATCCATACCCGTGAGCTTAAGCTACCATGCTCTTACACGCCAGTATTTAGTTAATATCACGCAAAACAAACAATCTCATCAACGTGCATTTGAAACGATTAATGAAGCATTGTTAGAGCTTTCGCATTTGCGTGACTGGAAAGTGCTAGATAAAATTTTAATTGAAAAAGGCGTGGTTTATAAAGCGGCTTTATTGATGCGGCTGGACCAAAAAAAATTACCCAAAGCCCTGCAAGTTGAAGCTTTAAGTACCGAAGCTTGGGATTTATCATCCGAAAAGTTTGAATGGATGCCCAGCCTACAAAAGTAGGCTAAAAGCGTGTTGATGAACAATGTCCAATTAAATAGTGCCTAATGAAATATATTGTTTTTATTAGCATTGTTCTTGGGGTGATATTGCTATATTTGTTATCACTTGCAAGTGCCAATACAGCGGCATCTGGCAGTTATTACACGCTGCTATTAATACTCAATATTACACTTGCACTAGTGATGCTGGTGTTAATTGGTATTCAACTGTGGAGTTTATACCGCAAAATTCGCCAGCACATCATGGGCAGCCGCCTTACATTGCGCTTACTCGGTGGGTTTGCGTTGATGGCCATTATTCCAGGCTTAATTGTTTACGCAGTTTCAGTTAATTTTTTAACTCGGTCTATTGAATCATGGTTTAACGTCAAAGTAGAAACAGCGCTGGATGGAGGTTTACGTTTAGGGCAACGTGCGCTGGATATTATGCTGAGTGACGTTGAAGCTAAAGCCGAAAATATGGCAAACAATTTGGCTTTTCAACCTGCAAGAACGCATTATGCGATTATGAATGATTTGCGTGAAAAAAATGGCGTTCAAGACGCAGTTTTACTCACTATGCAGGGTAAGATTTTAGCGGTTTCTAGTAGCGATCCTAATAGCTTTTTACCAGAAATGCCCACCATACAACAACTTGGGCAAGCGCAGCACCGACTTTACGGAAAAATTGAACCCATACCCAATAAAGGCCTGTATTTACGCGTATTAGCACCTGTTAACTCACAGGATTTGATGGGTGAAACACGTATTTTGCAGCTCATGCAACCCGTGCCAAAATCACTGTCGAGCACTGCGGAAGAGGTACAGGAAGTTTACCGAGATTATCAAGAGCTTTCTTACAGCCGTAAGTCATTACAAGAAACCTTTGCGCTCACACTTACGCTGGTGCTCATGCTAGCTATGTTATCTGCAATTGCCATTGCATTTGTGCTAAGCCGAAGATTATCAACCCCATTAATGGTATTGGCTGAAGGCACACGTGCGATTGCACGCGGCGATTACAGCACCATGTTGCCTGAGCATGGCAAAGATGAACTAGGAATATTGGTAAAATCATTCAACAGCATGACGCGCCAACTAGATGATGCAACGCAGGCCAGTGAAAAGAATCAAGTGCGACTTGAAGCTGCACGTAGCTACCTTGAAACCGTTTTAGCCCATTTGTCATCGGGCGTATTAGCGCTCAATGTACGCGGTGATTTGCGCACTTATAATTTAGCGGCTGCCAATATTTTAAATCTAGATTTAGCGGATTATGTGGGTAAACCATTTGCCAAAATAGGTGACAACAATGCAACGCTGGTTGAGTTTAGCAATCTGCTACTAACGCATTTTGAAAAAACTAAGATATTAGAAACTAGCACTTTGGAGCTTAATCAGCAGTTAATCATTGTGACGGAACAAGGCAAGCAAGTGTTGTTAGTGCGCGCAACCCGATTACCCGCGACAGAAACGTTAAGCACAGATCATGCAGAAAGTGGTGATTTTGTTATTGTGTTTGATGATGTAACCACTATGGCCCAAGCACAACGCGATGCGGCTTGGGGAGAAGTTGCGCGACGTTTAGCACATGAAATCAAAAACCCGCTGACGCCTATTCAACTATCTGCCGAACGCTTACAGCACAAACTAGCGAGTAAGCTATCAAGTACCGATACTGATATGCTTAATCGGGCGACAGAAACTATTGTGAATCAAGTAAGCGCCATGAAAACCATGGTCAACGAGTTTAGTGAATATGCACGTGCGCCAGCCGCAATTTTAGCCAAGATTAACCTTAACTATCTTATTCAAGATGTGACCAGTTTATATATCAATGAAGGCAATAATAACGAGCCCCACAGCGCCCAAATTAAGCTCAATCTGGCACCTAGTTTATCCGACGTATTAGGTGACGCAACTATGTTGCGTCAGGTGCTACACAACTTGTTACAAAATGCCCAAGATGCGCTTAAAAATCGCGAAGCAACAGTTGATTCACCCAATTTAATTAATGTAGAAACAACCCAAACATCCAACGAAATTAAACTAACTGTTAGTGATAACGGGTTAGGCTTTCCTAAAGATGTGATACCGCGCGCGTTTGAGCCTTATATCACTACAAAGTCACATGGCACAGGTTTGGGTTTAGCGATTGTAAAAAAAATAGTAGAAGAACACCAAGGTGTGATTAAAATTGAAAGTATGCCAGCCGGTGGCGCAAGCATTGTGATTACGCTGCCAATTCACACTAAAAATAGATAGTAAAATGTGTTGCAAATTTAGGGTCTGGGAGTAGAACCAATGGCGGTTAGACATGTATTGATAGTTGATGATGAAATTGGCATACGCGAATTATTGCGTGATATTTTATTGGATGAAGGTTACCATGTGAGCCTGGCCGAAAATGCGGCTCAAGCACGCGAATTACGCCAAAAACAACGACCTGACTTAGTGCTACTAGATATCTGGATGCCAGATTGCGATGGTATTAGCTTACTTAAAGAATGGAATAATGCTGGTTTGCTCACTATGCCCGTTGTCATGATGTCTGGTCATGGCACCATTGATACTGCCGTTGAAGCCACGCGCATAGGCGCATTCGATTTTTTAGAAAAACCAATCGCCTTGCAAAAACTACTCACTACAGTGGGTGCCGCATTAAAACATAGCGAAAGCCTACCAAAATCTGATGTTAACTTAGCTAGCTTAGGCTCTAGCACAGTGATTGAAGCGCTTAAAAAACGTTTAGAGCAAATATCTCTCACTAAAACCGCATTATTGCTCATTGGTAATAAAGGCGGTGGTGCAGAATTATGTGCACAATTTTTACGTTCTACTGGTACGCCATGGCTTAAATTAGAAGACCTTGAAAAACTTGCCACTGAGCCTATGGATTTACTGGAGCAAACGCGTGAAGGTGTTTTTTACCTTGCAGAAGTTGCTGATTTAACTAAAACTCAACAAAAAGGCTTGTTACTTTTAGTGACCAAAGCCGAAAAATATAATGTGCGGGTTGTGTGCGCAACTTCTCATGCCTTACCGCAAATGGTAGAAAACGGTCAGTTTGAACATGCGCTACTCCAAACGCTATCCAACACCTCACTCCGCGTGCCTGCACTGCAAGACCATAGAGAAGATATTCCCGACTTAACTAATGCCATGGCAACATTAATAACAGAAACTACCGAGGCGCCCTATAAGGCTTTTGACATAGCGGCACTAAACGGCTTGAGAAACGCCAATTGGCCGGGTGATTTAGCACAATTAGAATCAGTAGTACGTAATTTAATGCAAACGAGTTTGGGTGAAAAGATTATGTTAGATGACGTTAACCGCGTTATCGAGCAATTTGCTGACACTGTACTAAATAAGAACGAGTTCGCACCCGAAGCTAACCAGCAGCAAGATAAAAACAGTGGGCAAGTTCATTTAAATCAGCCCTTGCGGGAAGCGCGTGATGATTTTGAGCGTACTTACTTTAAACATCACTTAGAAGCAGCAGGTAATAATATGAGTAAATTAGCTGAGTTGTCTGGTTTAGAGCGTACCCATTTATACAGAAAACTAAAGCAGTTGGGTATTAAAGCCAAA
This sequence comes from Methylophilaceae bacterium, assembly GCA_043772865.1. Classification (GTDB taxonomy): domain Bacteria; phylum Pseudomonadota; class Gammaproteobacteria; order Burkholderiales; family Methylophilaceae; genus JACMMS01. Next base: position 49,899 of record JAYVFU010000010.1, on the reverse strand, counting down.
TAAGATTTACTATGAATGAACTTAGTTAAGGAAATAACAAAAAAGCCGATAACTCATATTACCGCTATAGTAAATTAAGCATTTCATGAGTTTATCAAGCTAAATTCATGCGTTAAAGGGTTAAAAATTACTTCAGCGAATAAACATTTAATCCGCATTATCTGGCCTTTCATTTTGATTGTAGGTCTTTTGTTGATTACTAACCACTTGTTCATGAGCACACTAACGGCTGTGCGTGCTTACGTGGTTGGCGAAAGTATTTGGTCAAAAGCTCAAAAAGATGCAGTCTATTATTTAACTCGATATTCAACATCACATGCAGAAGCAGATTACGAAAAATTTAAGCTAGCCATAACCATTACAATGGCTAGCAAGGCTGCAAGGGTTGCAATACAACAAGATAAGCCCGATTTAGAATCCGCTAGACTTAACTTTATGAAAGCGAATAACCACCCTGATGACTTCGATGGGATGGTGCAATTGTTTCTAAATTTTCAGCACACTCGCCTGATGGAAGAGTCTATCGCTCTATGGACAGTAGGTGATGGTTATGTCGCACAGCTAAAATCCATTGGCGAACAACTACACGCGTTAATTACAAAAGGGCAAACAGATGACCCCTTAATTGATACCCTAATTGAAAGAATTGATGTCATTAATCATCAACTAACACCACTAGAAATGGCATTTTCTAGCAAATTAGGTGAAGTATCACGTACCAGCTACTTTATTATTAATACCAGTCAAATACTAATTACGCTATTACTCATCATATTAGGTATTTTATTCACACGGCGATCAGTATTAAAACATGAACAATCAATCTTCCAACTTATTCAAAATGAAACCAAGCTTAGAGGCATTCTAGACACATCCATGGATGCAGTCATACAAATGAATGTTGATGGATTAATTACAGGATGGAGTGGTCAAGCAATTAATTTATTTGGTTGGTCAAAAGATGAAGTCATGGGACAACCCATGCACAATATGATTATTCCTGTTCAATATCGTGAAGCGCATGTAGAAGGTATGAAGCACTTTTTACGTACTGGTGTGTCATCAATTATGAACACACGCATAGATATTATGGCATTAAAGCGTGATGGAGCAGAATTTCCAGTTGAGCTCACTATATCTCAACATCGTTATGGGAATGAGTGCGAGTTTTGCGCATTTATTAGAGATATCACCAATCGTAAAAAAACTGCAGAAAAACTTCTGCATTTAGCGCATTACGATATAACTACAGGTTTACCAAATAGAGTACTTTTTTATGATCGCCTAACACAAGAAATAAAAAAGGCGCAGCGTGCTGAGCAACCTATTGCTGTTATGTTGTTAGATCTAGATCACTTTAAAGAAGTGAACGATACTTTAGGTCATGACAAAGGTGATCTACTATTAAAAGAAGTGGCATGGCGGCTTAATCGTTGCATACGGGAAGCCGATACTTTAGCCAGGTTAGGCGGGGATGAATTTACATTAATATTATCTTCTATTGAAGATAATGGTGTGATTGAAAGGTTAGCTGAGAAAATACTACAAAGGCTATCTGAACCATTTAAACTTGATGATGAGATGGTCTATATTTCTGCAAGTATAGGCATTACCCTTTACCCAGATGATGCAAAAACCATTGATGAGCTGTTAAAAAATGCTGATCAAGCGATGTATGAAGCTAAAAATCAAGGTCGCAACCGCTTTAGGTACTTTACGCCAGCCATGCAAACGGCGGCAAATGCTAGGGTGCGTTTGAGTTTAGATTTACGCTCAGCAGTCGCTAATCAGCAGTTTCTTGTGCTGTATCAGCCAATTATTAATTTGCATGATTTATCTATTTTAAAAGCAGAGGCTTTAATCCGCTGGCATCATCCAATTAAAGGCTTAATAGATCCTATTGAATTTATACCAATAGCGGAAGAAACTGGCTTGGTAGTGGGTATTGGCGATTGGGTGTTTCAGCAGGCCGCATTACAAGTGGCGAAGTGGCGTCTTAACTACCACCCAGAATTTCAAATCAGCGTAAACAAATCACCCATACAGTTTTACAACCTTAGCACCATGCATGCTTCGTGGTTTGAACATTTACAAACTCTTAGTTTGCCTGGTGAAAGTATTGTCATAGAAATTACAGAAAGCTTATTATTAGGTACATCAGAACATGTCATTGAGCAACTACTAGACTTGCGCCAATCAGGTTTTATGATTGCTATCGATGACTTTGGCACTGGTTATTCCTCGTTATCGTATCTAAAAAAGTTTCAGATAGATTTTATTAAAATCGATCAATCATTCGTCAGTCATTTGGCATTAGGGTCAAATGATTTAGCTTTATGTGAAGCAATGATTGTAATGGCGCACAAGCTTGGCATCCAAGTGATTGCAGAGGGAGTAGAAACGATAGAACAGCGTGATTTACTAGTTGCTGCAGGCTGCGATTATGCGCAAGGGTATTTGTTTTCTAAACCTGTTACGGCAGAAGAGTTTGAAAAGCTATTTTCAAACTCTAATAAAACCAATTGATAACTTGCAGGTTGATCAATAATATTTATTCAACAAAGGGCTCACAGCTAGATTATTTATTTCTCGCTCGGGCAATTGCCGCTTTGACTTGATTAGGTGCCGTACCACCAATATGGTTACGACTTGCAAGCGAACCTTCTAACGTTAAAACTGCATACACGCCAGCATCAATCATCGGGTTGAACTTTTGTAATTCAGCCAAGCTTAAATCACTTAAATCGCAGCCTTTATCTACCGCATAACGCACCGCTAATGCTACCGCCTCATGCGCATCACGGAAAGCCAAGCCTTTTTTGACTAGATAATCCGCTAAATCCGTAGCCGTTGCAAAGCCCTCCGCTGCCGCTTGGCGCATATTATCTTTTTTAACCGTAATGCCACGCAACATATCAGCATAAATTTCTAGCGTAACTAAAAGCGTATCTGCAGTATCAAATAGTGGTTCTTTATCTTCTTGGTTATCTTTATTGTAAGCCAGTGGCTGCGCTTTCATCAGCGTGAGCAATGCCACTAAATGCCCAGTGACACGACCCGTTTTACCACGCACTAACTCTGGCACATCTGGGTTTTTTTTCTGCGGCATAATACTAGAGCCTGTACAAAACCTATCTGCAATATCAATAAAAGCGTAACGTGGCGATGACCATAAAATCAACTCCTCAGAAAAACGCGATAGATGCGTCATGACCAAGCTACTAGCAAAAGTAAATTCAATCGCAAAATCTCTATCAGAAACGGCATCGAGTGAGTTTTCGCATACACCATCAAAACCCAAACTTTTAGCTACCATTTCACGATCAATCGGGTAGCTTGTACCCGCAAGTGCTGCAGCACCCAATGGCAAACGGTTAATACGTTTGCGACAATCTGCAAACCTTGCAGCATCGCGTTGCAGCATTTCAAAATATGCCATTAGATGATGACCAAACGTGACAGGTTGTGCCACTTGCAAATGCGTAAAGCCTGGCATGATGGTGTCAACATGCGTTTCGGCTAAATCTAAAATAGAAGTTTGTAACTTGCGGATACCAGCAATCATGTCATCTGTTGTAGCACGCAACCATAAACGCACATCGGTAGCGACTTGGTCGTTACGGCTACGGCCTGTATGCAAGCGCTTACCTGCATCACCAATTTTATCGGTTAAGCGCTTTTCAATGTTGAGGTGTACATCCTCTAAATCGAGTAACCATTCAAATTTTCCCGCTTTAATTTCTTCAAGAATCTCGCCCAAACCCTGTTCAATCGCACTCACATCTTTTGCGGCAATAATGCCCTGCGCACCCAGCATTTGAGCGTGGGCAATAGAACCCTGGATATCAAACTCAGCTAAGCGTTTATCAAAATCAACCGATGCCGTATAGCGTTTAACCAGCTCGGCAACGGGCTCATTAAAGCGGCCTGACCAAGCTTCGGCCTTTTTATTTAATGAATTATTGGTGTTTTTTGTATTATCTAGGGTCATGGCCTGCGCTACTTTTCGCGATTTGGTTTTATAGTGAATTGTTTTTGATACACTTACGTTTACTGATAAGAATAGTGCAAGTATAAAACGTCATACGACTAAAACAAAATTTAACTATCCATTTGTAAAATGTCTTTTAGCTTATGGTACCGTTAAAATTTTTATAATCTGCGCGATAAAACTTGTAGGAGCTACGCCCCGTGCCGAATGTCCTTTCCAGCAGGTGGGGCTTTAGCCCCTCAGCAGCGCTTGAAATATCGCATTCGCGATGGGGCGTCGCTCCTACCCTGTATAAAATGGTAGCTAATGTGATGAGCTAATACCTATGAGAAAAAGTAGCCGCATTCCCAATTTTAGAAACTTAGGCGTGAATTTACGCCTACTCATTATCGTCAATGGCATCACCACGTTAGCTGCCATTTTGCTTTCTAGTGGTTTAAGCGGATTTTTGTTATCACTCACTACGTTACTGGCGTTTGTCTTACCTATTCTTATCTGTAGTATGTTATTACTTTATGCAGCTCAACGTGTCTTAAACAAACTCCCCTACTTGGCCGCGTGTGGGATTATTTTGGCTATGTTACCGTTAATTACTTTATTATTTTTAAACCAAACGAGTGATTTATTAATACTAGATCCCATACAGTCTAAGTTTCGTCCAGTATTGCTTACTTTAATAATATCTATCATCGTGTTGTATTATTTTAATCTGCAGCAGCGGGCTTATTCTCCTGCCGTGGCAGAAGCACGTTTACAGGCTTTGCAGGCACGTATTCGCCCCCATTTTTTATTTAATTGCATCAATGCCGTGTTATCACTTATACGCACCCAGCCAAAGCGTGCAGAAACCGCATTAGAGGATATGGCGGATTTGTTTCGTGTATTGATGGCTGACAATCGTGTCTTGGTACCGCTAGCCCAAGAAATTGCCTTATGCCGGCAATATTTAGCACTCGAAAAACTACGCCTAGAAGAACGACTCAACATGACATGGCAAATTGACAATATGCCACCAGACGCCTTAATACCGCCGTTAGTATTACAGCCTTTGCTAGAAAATGCGGTATATCATGGTATTGAGCCATTACCAGATGGCGGCGAAATTATCATTAATGTAAAATCGCTCGCTAAAGAAATTCATATTTTAATCAGTAACCCTTACGCTATTAGCCACAACCAACATAGTGGTAATAAAATGGCGCTGGTAAATATAAAAGAACGCTTATTGCTGCATTATGATTTGGAAGCACGCTTAACTTCAGTCTCTAAAAATGGTCGGTATGAAGTCCATATTGTGATTCCACATTTAAAAACCGCACATGCATAATCACTCATTATTAAAAATTGCCATAGCCGATGACGAAGCCCCAGCACGTAATCGCCTAAAAGATTTACTAAGCGATATCGAGCAGGTAACTTTAGTGGGTGAAGCCAAAAATGGCTTGGAGGCCATTACCATTGCTAATGATACCCTGCCGCATTTGCTGCTGTTGGATATCAGAATGCCCGTGATGGATGGCATAGAAGCCGCAACGCATTTACAGAAACTTAGCATTAAACCGCATATTATTTTTACCACCGCTTATGACAACCACGCGTTACAGGCATTTGAGCTGAATGCAATAGATTATCTCCTCAAACCTATTCGTGTAGAACGCTTACAAACGGCCATAGATAAAACACGGTCTTTTCAGGGCATGCTTAAGGTTAATCAACTAGAGGCTATGAAGCCACTAAGAAAAGCGCGTAGCCATTTCAGTATTAACGAGCGCGGTCGCATTATATTGGTGCCAATAAGTGATGTTATTTATTTAAGAGCAGAGCTTAAATACGTGACCGTACGCACATCCACACAAGAATATCTGATTGAAGAATCGCTCACCACATTAGAAAGCGAGTTTGCTGAAACTGGCTTAGGTGAGCAATTTATAAGGCTACACCGCAACTGCCTAGTGGCAAAGGTCTATATTACGGGCTATGAAAAACGTGTAAATACAACGCCCAACCCGGTATATGGCGAGCATGATGTAACTAGTGGTGAAATGCATTGGGTGGCGTTGCTTAAAGAAATTCCAGATACTATTATCATTAGCCGCCGCCAACAGCATTTAGTACGCAGTTAGTATTTAACGGCTAATGATGAACACTTTGGACGATTACTTTTTAGCTTTGTTGGCAGTTGCGTCTTGTATGACTTTAGCCGCCCACTCTCTGCCACCCAAGCCAAATGCAAGGGCCAGCGCTAAGAAAATAGAACCAAAAATAATTAAAAAGAGTAAGTAAATGAGTTGCATACCAAAACCCAGTTGCTCTAACGCTACAAATATCGCCAAAATTTGGATGCAATATTCAGCTGATGTGCTGATGACCAAGGCATTGGCTATCTTAAGACTATAAAGCCAAGCAAAGACTAGTTTATTCACAAATCGCGCTAGCAAAGTACCAAAAACCATGATTAATATAGCCAAAATAATATGTGGCAAATAGTTAGCTAATTGATGGAATAAATCAGCAACGCCAGTCAAGCCTAAGGTATCAGCGCCTGTAATAATAAACAACACTATCACTAGCCAATACACTACATGGCTCACAATATCGCATAAAGTGAGTTGAATATTACCACTACTCATAAACGCTTCTAAACCTGATTTTTGCGTCAGTTTGTCAAAATGCGTGAGTTGTAAAATCCGTCTAACGGCTGCTCTGGCTAACATAGCCAATAACCAGCCAAAAAATATAATAACGATTGCAGCTAATAATTTAGGCATAAAATTAATCAGCTGTAGCCAAAACTCATTTAATGAAGCTAGAAAAATATCCAATTGATATCGCATATCACTCTCCTAAAAATCTTTGTATTTTGAGATTAAATCTAAGAAATAATCGGCTACTAACAACAATTCTACTACTAATTAGCAAGCAATTTAACTTAAACTCTAGCGCATTGACGACTATTTGTAACACTTAAGCGTGTGTTAAAATTAAGTTTATGAACAATAAAACTGTATTTACTCCACCACAAAAGCTTGTCATTGCCTCACGTGAAAGTGCACTTGCCATGTGGCAGGCAAAGCATATTCAAAGCCGTTTACAAACTTTATACCCACACTGCGACGTACAAATTTTAGGCATGACCACCACTGGTGATCAAATTTTAGATATTCCACTCGCTAAAGTTGGTGGTAAAGGTTTGTTTGTAAAAGAACTAGAAATGGCTTTAGAAGACGGCCGCGCTGATTTAGCCGTTCATAGCATGAAAGACGTACCCATGAATTTACCTGATGGCTTTGCGATGGCGGCAACAGGTGAACGAGAAGATCCACGTGATGCGTTTGTATCTAATGATTTTGCCAAACTAGAAGATTTACCACATGGCAGCATTGTAGGCACGTCTAGCCTGCGCCGCCAAAGCCAATTACAAGGGCGTTTACCACATTTGAAAATAGAGTCTCTACGTGGTAATTTACAAACGCGTTTACGTAAACTAGATGAAGGTCAATATGCGGCGATTATTCTAGCAGCAGCTGGCTTGATTCGTTTAGGTTTAAGTGCACGTATTCGCGATACTATTTCACCAGAATTGAGTATTCCTGCGGTTGGGCAAGGTGCATTAGGCATCGAAATAAAAGCCAGTCGCACCGATTTACTTGAAGTGCTTGCACCACTTAATCACCTGGATACACAACAATGCGTTGAGGCTGAGCGTGGCTTTAGCCGTGCCTTAGCTGGTAGTTGCACCGTGCCATTAGGCGCTTTTGCAACAAAAAAAGAAGGGATTATTAACATTACAGGCTTTGTAGCCAGCATAGATGGCAAACAAATGTTGCGGGAAACAGTGACTGGATCAGCCTATGCTGCTGAAACACTAGGCCAGCAATTAGCAGATAAATTGTTGGCAATCGGCGCAGGTGCAATTTTGGCTGCTCTGCCTCATTAGATTAAGTCATTTGCGCATTTAAAATGTCACATCAACAATTAATCAAACCGCTGGCAAACAAGGGCATTGCTGTAACGCGCCCCGTTGATCAAGCACAAAAACTTAATGCGCTCATTACCGCTCAGGGCGGCACACCCATTAGTTTTTCGCTCATTGAAATTACCGAATTAGATGATTACACCGCATTCAACCTATCGATTGCTCCACTACGTCGGTTCGACTGGGCAATCTTTATTAGCTCCAATGCCGTACAAAATGCTATGCCGCGCATGATTGAGCAATTTAACGACATACACCAATTACCGCAATTAAAATTTGCCGCCATTGGTCCTGTCACAGCAACAGAATTAATGACGTTTGGCGTTAATCAAGTACTTACGCCGCAAGACAGATTTGATAGTGAATCCTTACTTGCGCTACCCGAAATGCAGGCAGTCGATGGTCAAAATATCATGTTATTTCGTGGGGTGGGTGGGCGTGAATTATTAGCCGATTCGCTTAAAGCGCGTGGCGCACAAGTTACATTTGCAGAAAGCTACCAACGCACTAATCCGCAAACCAATTGTTTAGCATTAGAGCGCTTATGGCAAAACCAACAATTGCACGCCATTGTAGTTACAAGTTCTGAAGCCATGCGCTATTTGCTGGAAATGGCAGACTCTGCACATTGGTTAAAATACATCATCATTTGTGTTAATCATGCGCGCGTTGCAGAACCTGCACTTAGTTTAGGTTTACAAGTTCGAGTTGCGGTAACGGGGGGTGATGTAGCGATGTTGGAGTTACTAATAGATGCGCTTAAATAGAAGTCTTTGGACTAATGCGCCCTCGTTCAAAAAACTTTACTTTCGTCATTCCCGCCTACGCTGTAATGACGAAAGTATGAATTACAACGATTTAAACATTAACTGATGGCTGAAGATTTGGCGTTGGATGCGCAAATGTAAACGCATCAGAGAAAAACTCATCGGCTGGTAAGCCTTGTGCTACAAAAGTTTGATGTACAATATCCACCATACCTGGTGCGCCACAAGCATAAACTTGATACGCTGATAAGTCTGCAACATCATTTAGGACTGCCTGATGCACTAGCCCTGTGCGGCCTTGCCAAGCGGTATCTGGCTGATTGACTACTGGTACATAGCAAATATTTGGCATCATTTCTGCCCATTTTTCGCATAGCTCGTTCATGTATAAATCATTTGCGGTCCGTCCACCACGGTACAAAATCACTTCGCGATGAATATTGTTATATAGCATATGTTCAATCATGCCTTTAACTGGCGCAAAACCTGTGCCGCCCACTACAAAAATAATTGGCTTTTTTGAATCTTCGCGCAGATAAAAACTGCCAAAAGGCGCTTCTATACGCATGATGGCTTTTTCTTTTAAATCGTTAAACACATATTGCGTAAATTCGCCATTGGCAACAGCGCGTATGTGTAATTGCAAAGTGTCATCATCATGTGGCGCATTAGCCAGTGAAAATGCGCGGCGTTTACCGTCTTTCAACAAAAACTCAATATATTGACCTGCTAAAAACTGTAGTTTTTCGGTACTGGGTAATTTAAGGTGCAAGGCCATTACATCAGTTGTGAGCCTTTCCATCAATTGCACCCGCGCTGGCAAAATACGTGGCTTGATGCCGTTAAGTCCGCCTACTTCGCGGCACTCAATGGTTAGATCGCTCATCGGTCTTGCACAACAAAATAAAGCGCTGCCTGTTGCCAACTCAGCATCACTCATGGCACTAGCTTGATAATCATCGTGTACAACGGTGCCTTGTAAAACTTTGCCTTTACAAGAGCCACACGCACCATTACGGCAACCGTATGGTAGATTAATGCCTGCTTCTATGGCGGCCTCTAATACGGTTTGGCTAGGACGCACCTCAAAGGTGTGATCACTAGGCTGTACATTGACTACACTATTAACGCCATGACTCATATATTACTTTCTATACATTAAGCTTTTTACTAATATTTACTCATCTTTTATTTCGGTAAACTCACCTTCAATGATGTCATCGTTAGCGGCTTTTTTAGGACTATTTTTAAAATCAGCATCTTTATAGCTGGAATTATAGTTAGTCTGTTCATTAGCCCCATAACTTACATTTTCTTGGCTATTTTGATTAAATGGAGACTTAAGCGGGGATTTGATTTTTTCAACAGGTATCAGTAGCAAAACTACAGCAATTACATCAGTGATGACTCCTGGAATAATCAGCAAAACACCAACAACAAAATTACGAGCACTGCCTACCAACGCTTTGATTGGGTTGCCGCCAGAAGCTAGCGCTTGCATCATGCGACCACTAATGAGCAATTTCTCTTCACGAATCAGTTGTAAGCCTAGAAATCCAACTACGACTAAATAAAGTAATAGCCACCAACCATAACGATGCGCTAACTCAAGGAGCAGCCATATCTCTGCAACTGGAAAAGCGAGTAAAATTAAACCTATTAAAAAACGCATTGTGTACTTTCGACTAAACTGCCATCAACGTTATACGCATATGGCAAGAGTCATTCTAGAACTTCTTAAAAATATAACGTTCAATATAAGTTGGTGACTGATGCGCAAAATTACAATACCAACATTACAATGCCAAAAATAAAAGTCCAAAGCACCAACTTACAGGAAAAATCGACCTTGAAATCATCTTTTAATGATGTTAAAAAATTATTTGCTACGCTTTTGTATAGTATTTTGTTTTGCGTAAGTTTGCTTAATACACCCACTGCATTTGCAGCAAACCCATTTAGCGAGAATAACAGCTCAGCAAACGCTGAAGATGATTTTTTGCCGCCCGATCAAGCATTTAAGGTCAACATAACCGCCGTTGATGCAAACACTTTGCAAGCTAAATTTACGGTAGTGCCCACCTACTATTTGTATCATGACCGCATTAAATTTAGCACTAAAGATGCCAGCATTACAGAAATTAATCTACCAAAAGGCGAAATAAAAGACGACCCAAATTTTGGCAAAATGGAAGTGTACCACCATGATTTTATTGCCACCATCAAGTTAGATAAAGTAACTGGCAACACTGTTAATATGAATGCAGGTTATCAAGGTTGTAGCGAAAAAGGCTTATGTTATGCGCCTATTAACAAAGTGAATAGTATAGATTTACCAACTGGCACATCTGCAATTGCAAGCTCTGCAACTGGCAATAACGACGACAAAACTAACTCCGTACTTAAATCTGGCAATATTGGGCTTATAGTCACGGTGTTTTTTGGTGCGGGTTTGTTGCTATCACTTACCCCTTGTGTATTGCCGATGATTCCAATTTTATCGAGCATTATTATTGGTAGCAAAAAATCCGCTGGCGATAAACCAACAAGTAAACTACACAGCTTCGGTCTATCAGTCGCTTATGTATCGGGCATGGCGCTAAGCTACACACTTGCGGGCATAGCTGCAGGCTTAACAGGAAATTTAATTAGTAATTCACTACAAAATCCTTGGGTACTTAGTGCTAGCGCTGTTGTTTTTGTGTTACTTGCATTTTCTATGTTTGGTTTTTACGAACTTAAATTGCCACATGCCATTGAAAGCCGCATATTAAATGCCAGTAGCCGCTTAAAAGGTGGGCAGTTTTTAGGTGTGTTTGTTATGGGCGCTTTATCTGCACTCATTGTTAGCCCCTGTATAGCCGCACCACTAGCAGGTGCTTTGATCTACATTAGCCAAACGCATAATGTCGTGCTGGGTGGTTTTGCCTTATTCGCACTTGCTATTGGTATGGGCATACCTTTACTGTTAATAGGGGCATCGGCTGGTACGTTACTGCCTAAAACGGGCAAATGGATGAATGCAGTACGCAACTTATTTGGCGTGCTGATGTTAGCCATGGCAGTTTATATAATCTCGCCAATTGCCACACCGTTCTTTGCTAAGCTGATTGGTCACCAGCAGACAACTGCATTGCAATTTACGCGCATAAAAAATGTTGCAGATTTAGATGTACATATTGCTAATTCCCGCGGTAAATCTGTCATGCTAGATTTTTATGCAGACTGGTGTGTGGCCTGTAAAGAAATGGAAAAACTCACATTTAGCAACAGTGAAGTGCAACAATCGCTTAAAAATACTGTTGTTTTGCAAGCGGATGTAACAGCTAATTCAAACGATGATAAAGCTTTACTAAAACGCTTTGGCTTATATGGGCCACCAGGCATCTTGTTTTTTGATAAGCAAGGACAAGAATTAAAAAACTTAAAAGTGATTGGCTTTCAAAATGCTGAAAAATTCTTATTAACTACTAAGCAACTCAAGTAAAGCCACAACATGCTAAAAAATATACGCGCTACCATTATTTACTTGATGATTATTGCAGTGCTGGGCTTTGCCATTTTCTATTGGCTTATTAAGCCTAACTTAAATAGCTCTACATCAACTAGTCAAACCAGCGCGCTTTCTACTCAAGCTTTATTTGCTGCGAAAATACCTGATCCTAATGGCAAAACTCAAGCACTTAAACAATGGCAAGGTAAAATAATTGTGCTGAATTTTTGGGCGACTTGGTGCCCACCCTGTCGTGAAGAAATGCCCGAATTATCTGCATTAAACACAAAGTTTCAAAACCGCAATGTGGTCGTGATTGGCATTGCGATTGATGAAATGGATGCCGTAAAAGCTTTTGTAAACGATACAAAAGCAGGTGCCATTAAAGTAAGCTACCCACTGCTTGCAGCAGAAGTAGAAGGCATGGGGCTTGCAGCTGGCTTAGGAAATGATAAAGGTGTATTGCCTTTTACGCTGGTTATTAAACCAGATGGCACTGTTGCTAAAACCTATTTTGGTCGTGTGACTAAACCACTGTTAGAAGAAACCCTAGCTAAATTGCTATAAAACAGCAATGTTCTATTGATCTTTTCTTACCTTTTTAAAAGCTTAGTTTAGGAGACTTAACTACTAACTTATACCATTCCTTTACAGACCAATTTCGCTTAATTACACTTATACCGCTAGACAAAACCGCTTAATTTCGGCAAACTTCAGTTTATGAATTTTAGCCACCTGCAATACAAATCACCAAATTTACTAAAAAATACCATAAAAATGCCAAATTATTGGCAGGTTATTTGTCATGACTAATGCTGTAATAGAGAGCACTAAAACCAAATCTGTATTGGTGTTGCATGGTCCAAACCTCAATTTATTGGGTTTACGCGAGCCTGAGCATTATGGCAATACAACGTTGACAAGCATTAATGAAAGTTTGGCTACAAAAGCCAAAACCGCAGGCATTACACTAGAAACCTATCAGAGTAATGCTGAAGCAGAACTAGTTGCTAAAATACAGTCATTAGCGACTAACTCCGTCGATTATGTCATTATTAATCCAGCAGCTTTTACGCATACATCCATTGCAATGCGTGATGCGCTATCCGCTGTTAAAGTGCCGTTTATCGAAGTGCATCTTTCTAACGTTTACGCACGCGAGGCGTTTAGACATCACTCATACTTTACTGATATTGCAATAGGCGTTATTAGCGGTTTAGGCGCGCAAGGCTATGTAGCAGCACTAGATTATGTGATTAATAAATCAAGTTTTGAATAACACTGCTTTAACTTCCAACTTTAAATACAAAAAAATACATTACAGATAAGCTGCAATACATAATTTCTAATATATAAAAATCATAGCTTTAGGAGACATCACATGGATTTACGTAAACTAAAAAAACTCATCGATTTAGTCGAAGAATCTGGTATTTCTGAATTAGAACTGACAGAAGGCGAAGAAAAAGTACGCATTAGCCGTAGCATGATGCCGCAACACGCAACGCCAGTAATGCATTATGCAGCGGCACCTCAAGCAGTTGCGATAGCCGCTGCACCTGTAGTGGCTGCGGTAGAAACCCCAATTGAAATTGAAGGTCATGTAGTGAAATCACCTATGGTGGGTACATTCTATCGCTCATCATCGCCAGAAGCTAAAGCCTTTGTAGATGTGGGTAGTAGCGTGGGTGTAGGTGAAACGATTTGCATTATTGAAGCGATGAAATTGCTGAATGAAATTGAATCAGATTTTGCTGGTGTCATAAAAAAAATCCTAGTTGAAAATGGCCAGCCCGTTGAATATGGCGAGCCTTTATTTATTATTGGCTAATGTGTAGCTAACAATTTTCAGCGATTAGAAATGGATGATTAAATGGCAATGTTTGACAAAATATTAATCGCTAACCGCGGTGAAATCGCGCTACGCGTGCAGCGCGCTTGCCGTGAATTAGGCATTAAAACGGTTGCAGTTCACTCAGAAGTTGACCGTGAAGCAAAATATGTAAAATTAGCAGATGAATCTGTTTGTATTGGCCCTGCACCTTCTAATCAAAGCTATTTGAGCGTGCCAGCAGTGATCAGCGCCGCTGAGGTGACAGATGCACAAGCGATTCACCCAGGCTATGGTTTTTTATCCGAAAACGCAGATTTTGCTGAGCGTGTAGAACAAAGTGGTTTTGTATTTATTGGACCACGTCCAGAAACCATTCGCTTAATGGGCGATAAAGTATCCGCAAAAGATGCAATGAAAAAAGCCGGCGTGCCTTGTGTGCCTGGCTCAGAAGGCGCATTACCAGACGATCCAAAAGAAATTATCCGCACTGCTAAACAAGTAGGCTATCCAGTCATTATTAAAGCAGCTGGCGGTGGCGGCGGTCGTGGTATGCGTGTAGTGCACACAGAGGCCGCACTTATCAATGCTGTCGCCATGACCAAGGCCGAAGCACAAGCGGCGTTTAACAACCCTGTTGTATACATGGAAAAATACTTAGAAAAACCACGACATATTGAAATTCAAGTATTAGCTGATCAATTTAAAAATGCGATTTATTTAGGTGAACGAGATTGTTCTATGCAGCGCCGTCACCAAAAAGTGCTAGAGGAAGCCCCTGCACCTTTATTAAATCCAAGATTACGCGACAAAATCGGCGAACGTTGTGCTGAAGCCTGCCGCCGCATTAATTACCGTGGTGTAGGTACATTTGAGTTCTTATTTGAAAACAATGAGTTTTACTTTATTGAAATGAACACGCGTTTACAAGTTGAGCATACCGTGACCGAGATGATTACAGGCATTGATCTTGTACAACAGCAAATTAAAGTTGCGGCGGGTGAAAAACTCACCATGCGACAAAAAGATGTCATGTTGCGTGGGCATGCGATTGAGTGCCGCATTAATGCAGAAGACCCTTATACATTTGTGCCCTCTCCAGGTAAGTTATCAACATTCCATATGCCTGGTGGGCCAGGTGTGCGAATAGATACCCATGCTTACGCTGGTTACACCGTGCCGCCACATTATGATTCGATGATAGGCAAGCTCATTACTTATGGCGATACACGTGAACAAGCCATTGCGCGTATGCAAATAGCGTTATCAGAAATGGTGGTAGAAGGCATTAAAACCAATATTCCTTTGCATCGTGATTTAATGGCAGATGCGGCTTTTCATATTGGCGGTACAAGTATCCATTATTTAGAACAAAAACTCGGCATCTACGGCAAATAGGTTTAAAAATTAAAATCATGCGGTATAGCGTGAATGAGTTAAAGAAAGTAATCAAGTTATGGCATGGGTTTCACTCAACATTGAGGCTAAAGACAATACAGCTGAACTTATTAGTGATACCTTGATGGAGCTGGGTGCTTTATCTGCGATTATTGAAGATGCCAACGCCGATACGCTAGATGAGCAGCCGATTTTTGGTGAACCTGGTGACTCGCCACCAGGTATTTGGCAACAGAATATCGTTAGCGCCTTGTTTGATGAATCAATTGATGTTGTTGCTATCATCAGTCAATTAGAAACTGCAACTCAACTAAATAACCTGCTATATAAAACTGAACATATAGCAGAACAGGATTGGGTACGCGCTACACAATCGCAGTTTGAACCCATTCGCATTCAAGATAATTTATGGATAGTACCTACATGGCACGCCGCGCCAAATCCCGATGCAATTAATATTATTTTAG
Source organism: Methylophilaceae bacterium (assembly GCA_043772865.1). Classification (GTDB taxonomy): domain Bacteria; phylum Pseudomonadota; class Gammaproteobacteria; order Burkholderiales; family Methylophilaceae; genus JACMMS01. The sequence continues at coordinate 33,976 of JAYVFU010000010.1, read as the reverse complement.
ACCCTGGTTTGGCATTTGGAACAGGTAGCCATCCAACGACTCACCTTTGTTTAGATTGGCTCACACAACATGTAAAGCATACAGAAACGGTACTCGATTATGGATGTGGCTCTGGAATTTTAGCGATTGCCGCAAAAAAGCTAGGTGCAAAACAAGTAGTTGGTGTAGATATAGACCATCAAGCAATACAGGCGAGCATTTTCAACGCTGAGCAAAATCATGTTGATGCACAGTTTTATATGGCAAACGCCTACAAAACGCAGCTTGCAGATATTGTGGTGGCCAATATACTTTCTAGCGCACTGATGGTGCTGGCACCGGCTCTTGCTGGTGCTTGTAAAACTACTGGAAAAATTGCTTTATCAGGCATACTCGCTGAACAAGTAGAACAACTATTGGCTATTTATGGGGAGTGGTTTGTGATGAACGCACCAATCTATAAAGATGCTTGGGTCTTGCTTACAGGTACAAAAATAGCATGACCACCATCACCACTTGCCCATCTTGCACAACACAATTTTTTGTGACGCAATTTCAGCTCACAGCGAATAAAGGCAAAGTGCGCTGTGGGCAATGTAAGCATGTATTTAATGCCAATCAAAACCTAAGTGAAGTTAGTACGCATGAAGACGCACTCGATGAAGAAATTCTAAGCTCTCAAGAGTTTGATGTAGCTATTTCTGAAAACGTCACTGAATCTTCGCCCATAGAACAAGAACATCAACATATTAATTTATTGCCGCTAGAAGAAGAGTTTACTCAGCAAACCGGTCCCGCACTATCTGCAGAACTAATCGCAGAAAATTATGCTGTTGAAGCACAAAATACAGAGTTATTAGCAGATAAAGTTCAAATAGAAACATTTCCTCCAGAAACTAAGCTCACAGAATCAACGCAGCTTATAGACTTCATAGCTAGGCCTGAACCCGCCGCAACTGAGTCCTCGGAAATTGAAAATTATTTTACTGCACCCCATAAACCAGATAACTCAAGCACTAAAAAAATGTCGCGCTGGATTTTTTTAGCATTCATCATCATTTTATCACCTCTAGCACTAATGCAAAGCATTTACTATTTTAGAACACCCATTGCATCGCAATTGCCGCAAGTTAAGCCTTATTTAGTAAAAGCTTGCCTATTAGTAGGTTGCAAAGTTGAGCTACCTAAACAATTAGATTCACTCGCAATAGATGACTCTGAAATGCGCGAAGATGCGGATCATGATCATGTATTGCAGTTTTCAATCACCCTGCTTAATAAAACTAATATAACAATACGCTACCCTTCTATTGAGCTTACATTAACCGATGCTAATGACGATGCTGTAACTAGGCGCTCATTCACACCAGATGAGTACTTAAATAATAATCATAAGCCTACTATAAACAATGTTGATGCGGGGTTTGCTGCAAAAGATAGGCTACACATTACGCTAGCACTTAATACTAAAGATGTTTTAGTGGCAGGCTACAGATTAGAGCTTGTTGAATAACAATTTAAGTTCATGAACTAATGAAAATCATTAGGACCATTTAATCATTAAGCACACAGGTATTGTTGATCACTTCTGTAATATTTGATTTGTTAATTACGTAGTCATTAATTAAACAACTTTAGGAGAAATATTATGTGGACAACACCAGCAGCTACTGAAATGCGTTTTGGCTTTGAAGTTACAATGTACGTAATGAATAAATAGTTGAATAAATAAGCACAAAGCTTAATTTCAGATTATACAAAAAAGACGCCTAGAGCGTCTTTTTTTGCGTTTATCAAATCCCGTTGTTAGCGCTCACATCGCTATATTCTGCATGTATTTAGAGTCAACCGTCCTTATTGCTTCAATAATTTTATCTAGTGCTTGTAAACGCACATAACTTTTACGCCATGCCAGTGCAATACGACGCGAAGGCGCAGGTTTTACAAACGGTATTACGGTAATTAGCGGATTTAAATAGCGCTCAGCCGTAGCACTACTAGGCAATACAGTAATGCCCAAGTTGGATGCCACCATATTGCGGATAGTTTCTAATGAATTACCTTGTAACACTTCACCTTTGCGAGTTAACTCCGGGCAAGCTAAGGTTAATTGATTGCTAAAACAATGACCACTATTCAAAAGCAATACTTTTTCTTCAGATAGCTCCTCTGGACGTATCGTTTTTCTATTGGCCCAATGATGACTAGTTGGTACAACCACAGAAAAATCTTCATCGTATAACGCTTGAGTTTTTAGGCCAGCCACATCAAACGGCAATGCGATAATCGCCACATCAATCACACCGTTGCGTAGTTGTGTTTCTAAATTAGCTGTTAAATTTTCTTCCACCTCCAAAGGCATTTCAGGTGCGGATTTTCTTAGAATAGGAATAATTTCGGGTAATAAATAAGGGCCAACCGAGTGTATCATGCCTAGCTTAAGCGTTCCACTTAGTTGATTACTCCCTAATTTAGCAATTTCTTTTATTTGTGATGCTTCAAATAGCACCTTATTCGCTTGATTAATAATTTGTGTACCTACATCTGTGAGTGATACTTCGGTACGACTTCGTTCAAAAATGACTATGTTAAGCTCATCTTCCAACTTCTTTACCGCTAGACTTAATGCAGGCTGGCTTACAAAACACTTTTCTGCTGCGCGCCTAAAATTACGCTCTTGCGAAACTGCTACAACAAATCTTAACTCACTTAGTGTCATATTAATTTGCCATCAATCATATAAAAAAGACTCAATTTGAGTTTTGATAAGTATAACAAATCACATGAATAACAACATACAATTATGCAAATCAATTTATTTTATTTATTATAAATCATGTAGTAATTAAATTAACTAATGAAGATGTTATGATGTCTACAAAAATTTTTAATGATTTTAATATTCATTTAATAGAATTATTGGCAGTTTATGCCGCCGCACATTAACCACTATTTATTTTGGAGAACAATATGACTGAAGCAAAATGCCCATTTTCTGTCGGCGCACAAAAAATAACGGTGCTTGAAAGCGCTACCAATAAAAACTGGTGGCCAGAACAACTTAATCTCAATGTTTTACACCAACATTCACCAAAATCTAACCCCTTAGGTGAAAATTTTGATTACAGCAAAGAATTTAAAAAATTGGATTTAAACGCTGTTGTGCAAGATTTACACGTATTAATGACCGACTCTCAAGACTGGTGGCCTGCAGATTATGGTCATTATGGTCCATTTTTTATTCGTATGGCTTGGCATAGTGCGGGTACTTATCGCATTTACGATGGTCGTGGCGGCGCTGGTTCTGGCTCTCAACGATTTGCGCCACTTAATAGCTGGCCTGATAACGGTAATTTGGATAAAGCAAGACGTTTGCTATGGCCCATTAAACAAAAATATGGCAATAAAATATCTTGGGCAGATTTAATGATTCTTGCTGGTAATGTTGCATTAGATTCTATGGGCTTAAAAACATTTGGTTTTGCGGGTGGTCGTGTCGATATTTGGGAGCCTGAAGAAGATATCTATTGGGGTTCTGAAACCACATGGCTAGCTGATGAGCGCTATAAAGGTGATCGCCAATTGGATAATCCACTAGCGGCCGTGCAAATGGGTTTGATTTACGTAAACCCAGAAGGACCAAATGGTAATCCTGATCCACTCGGTTCAGCGCGTGATATTCGCGAAACGTTTGCACGTATGGCGATGAATGATTATGAAACCGTGGCTTTAACTGCGGGTGGCCATACTTTTGGTAAATGTCATGGCGCTGTAGATAGTCAGCATATTGATCGTGAGCCAGAAGCTGAGGGTATTGAAGCACAAGGTTTTGGCTGGATCAATAGGTATGGTTCTGGCAAAGGTGTTCATGCATTTACCAGTGGTATTGAAGGCGCTTGGACAAATAACCCTATTCAATGGGATAACAACTACTTTGAAAACTTGTTTGGTTACGAATGGGAGCTTACAAAAAGCCCAGCTGGCGCGCACCAATGGACACCAAAAGATGCTGCTGCTCAAAACACCGTGCCTGACGCACATGATGTCAATATACGTCACGCACCAATGATGACCACTGCTGATATGGCGATGAGAATGGACCCCAATTACGAAAAGATTTCGCGGCATTTTCAATCTAACCCTCAAGAGTTCGCAGATGCGTTTGCCAGAGCTTGGTACAAATTAACGCACCGTGATATGGGCCCTTTGTCGCGTTATCTTGGCCATTTAATGCCAGCAGAAGCGCTTATTTGGCAAGACCCAGTGCCCGCCGTTAACCATGTATTAGTCGATGAGCAAGATATTGCAGCACTAAAAGAAAAAATTCTTACTACTGGGTTATCTGTAGCTGAATTAGTCGGTGCAGCATGGGCTTCTGCATCTACCTTCCGCGGTTCTGACAAACGTGGTGGTGCAAACGGCGCGCGTATCCGCTTAGCGCCACAAAAAGATTGGGAAGTTAATCAGCCAGCCACGCTTGCAAAAGTGCTTCAAGCTTTAGAAGGCATTAAAAATGAGTTTAATGCTGGGCAAACTGGTGGTAAAGCCATTTCACTTGCAGATTTAATTGTACTTGCTGGTGCTGCAGGCATTGAAGCAGCCGCTAAAAAGGCAGGCAATGCAGTCAATGTGCCATTTACTCCTGGGCGCACAGATGCCTCCCAAGAGCAAACAGACATCGAAGCATTTGCTGTGTTAGAACCTGTGACTGACGGCTTCCGTAACTACCAAAAAAATGCATCAGTCGGAGCTACAGCAGAGTTGCTATTAGATAAAGCGCAATTATTAAAGCTTTCAGCACCAGAGATGACGGTTTTGTTTGGTGGCTTGCGTGTGCTTAATGTGAATTATGCACAATCAAGTTTAGGCGTATTTACGCATCAGCCAGAGGCTTTAAGCAATGATTTCTTTATTAACTTGCTTGATATGAAAACAAAATGGCAAAAATCGTCAGCCTCAGAAAATATCCTTGAAGGGCGCGATAGAGTGACAAATGAGCTTAAATGGACTGGTACTGTGGTCGATTTAGTTTTTGGTTCAAACTCACAGCTTAGAGCCATTGCTGAGGTGTATGCAGCGAGTGATGCACAAGCGGTATTTTTAACAGACTTTGTAAAAGCTTGGAACAAAGTCATGAATCATGACCGTTTTGATTTAGCTTAATTAATTTTTTAAGTAGTAGTCATTAAGCCCGCAATTCACCTTGCGGGCTTTTTTATCGCTAGTTTGTGTAAGTATTTGGTATGATTCCACGACTAATTAAAGTTATTAAAGCAATTAATAAAGGAATTGTATGAAAATGTATCAATGTTTGGTGTGTGGTTTGGTATATGAAGAAGAATTAGGCTGGCCTGAGGATGGCATTGCGCCTGGCACACGGTGGGAAGATGTGCCTGCAGACTGGGTTTGCCCAGAGTGCGGCGTGACTAAAGCTGAGTTTGATATGGTTGAGTTTTAAACGCCTTTTTAATTGCGCCAGTCCTCATGAGCTAGTCATAATAGGCTAGTCTGACAGATGTAATTAATACTTAGCTGGCACAAACATCTCTTTTGGCACTGGCTCACGAATGTAGTCATCATGATGAACGCGTTGCGGTAACACCACACGCTCATGCTTAACTTCATCGTACGGAATTTGGCTTAACAAATGGTTAATGCAATTTAAGCGTGCTTTCTTTTTATCTACCGCCTCAACCACCCACCAAGGCGCCTCTGGAATATGTGTACGTTCTAACATGGCTTCTTTCGCTTTGGTATATTGCTCCCACAAACGACGCGACTCTAAATCCATTGGGCTGAGTTTCCATTGTTTAAGTGGATCGTGAATACGTGACATAAAGCGCAAATGTTGCTCGTCATCGGTAATAGAAAACCAATATTTAATGAGGATAATGCCTGAGCGAACCAGCATTTTTTCAAACTCTGGTACGGTACGAAAAAACTCTTCGTATTCTTCATCATCGCAAAAACCCATGACTTTTTCTACGCCTGCACGGTTGTACCAACTACGGTCAAATAATACTATCTCGCCAGCTGCTGGCAAATGTGAAACATAGCGCTGAAAATACCATTGTGTGCGCTCACGCTCGCTTGGTGCGGGCAACGCAGCCACACGGCATACCCTTGGGTTTAAACGTTGTGTAACGCGTTTAATCACGCCCCCTTTACCAGCGGAATCTCGCCCTTCAAACAATACAACGACTTTAAGCTTGTTTTTGACTACCCAATCTTGCAGTTTAACTAGCTCGCCTTGTAATCGAATAAGCTCTTTAAAGTAAAATAGTCGATCAACCGATTGATGTCCAGTATTGGTGATGTTCGCTTCTAAAATAGCATTTAAACGCGCATCATCCATTTCCATTTCAAGCTCTTCATCTATGCTATCTAGCAGCTCATCGTCAAAACGTTCTTCAAAGTCTTTTATGTCAGCAGGTTTATTAATAATCATATTAATTCCATTCAATTATTTGTTTATTTTGAACTTGATAATAAGTCACTGATATGACAGTTTAATGAAAAGTACGAGCATATCCCCACCTTCAAATGTCAACATTTTCTTATTGCACGTTGTCGATAACAGACAATTAGCTAGAAACTTCCGCAAGAAGTAAGTTTGGTATTTATAAATACAAAAAACCAGAAATTCATCATACCCGTCAATGTCAAAATGATGAAATTGGGGAATTTAGATTAACTAAGAATATAACTAATCGACCACAATACGCCCATTAAGAGCTTGTATCGGGCGATTATTGTGCTGGTGCAACGCAGTTTTCAAAATGTCTATTTGTGCTTTAGAAGCAGTCATGGGTGTTTTCATCACTAACCAAGAAACTCCCTCAATACAAGGCGGCGTAGTGAGAGAGCCACCTAAACGATAATAATTAGTCACTTTTGGTATTAATTCACTTGGAATGACTCGGCTTTTTATTGCAATTGGTGCGCTGGTTGCCGTTGGCATTTGTGACCATAAATTGGCTAGCGCAGTATTTTCATCCCCCTCTTTAAACATAACGGCCATGATCGTTAAATTATCTTTACTATCCGCATGAACAAAATGTGCTTCTAAAGGAAATGATTTACCATTAATTTGATGCTCGCTAGGTGTATGAAAATCCAATTGCTTCAATTGATAAACAATGCCATCTAACACCAAGATATTGCCTTTGCTAAAATTCACTTTTACCGTGTGACCATCATTGAGTATTTCTTTTGCAGGAAAACGTTGTGACATTTTTAACGGCAACATTGGCGCATGTAGGGCTACTTGAATATTGACTGGAGATTGGTTACGCCCTGTATCGCAAATTGCATAATCTGCACTTAATTTACCCCAACTTTCTGGGGCTTGTTTGCCCTCATAACTCCAGGGCGTTAGTGCTGCTAACTTTTTATCACTCCCTTTAACAACTGACTTTTCTGTTATGTTTTTACCTAGCTTTGCGTCGGATTTTGCCTCTGGCTTTAGTTCAGGTGCTTCTTTTTTCACTTCACTTTTTTTAAGCGCTTCAACTTCTTTTGTTGCTTTATCAGCTGACTCTGCATTGCTTGGTAATTTTTTAGCATCCTTTTTTTCAGATATTTTTTTCTCACTCATCTGGCTAGTAGCGCTGCCACGGCAAACATAACGCATGGCAATATCTACCTCGGTCTCTGGGGCAGGCTCTATAAATTCAGCTTGATTAATATCAATAGCTATTGAATACACCAGCTCATCATCTAAATATTGAAACACCTGCCCTGTAGTAGATTTTAGTGTGGCACAATCAAAAAACCATAATGATTTAGATAAGTTATATTCTTTCTCTACGCCTTCAACATTTTTTTGTATGGTTTTATATTCAATTTTCACCCATGCTTTTTTATACTTATCTTGTTTAAGAATAGTTTGCTTATCTAACTGCATTTTTGCCGTTTTATTGTCACTCAGCTTAACCCAAGACGCCGCAAATACTTGGCAGCTCATGGTGCATAAAAATAATAAAATCAACAACAGTAATTTTGGTTTTTTCATTGAAGTCTCAAACTTATACAGCCTGTTTAAAATAGTAAACTCATCCTATTATTCTATTGTCTACCGGTTGGTACCAAAGCAAATGCACAAATAATGCTGTTTTAAAGGCCTAATTTAAAGCTAGCGATTTTTATAACTTATACAGACAATTTAATGCTTAACCATTCATCAAGTAACTTATTTACCAGCGCAGATACTGCATTTCGTCTCGGCACTAATACACTGTTATTAAAAGGCTTTATTGCGCCGTATCAATCAACACTCATTACAGCGCTTACACAAGTAACACAACAAGCGCCTTTTAGGCATATGGTGACGCGTGGCGGCTTCAAAATGTCAGTCGCTATGAGCAATTGTGGGGGTTACGGCTGGATTTCTGATCGAAAAGGCTATCGCTACAGTGCTCTAGACCCAATCAATGAAAAGCCATGGCCAAACATGCCAGCTAGTTTTTTAGAATTAGCATCTAATGCCGCAACTGCCGCTGGATTTCACAACTTTATGCCCGATGCCTGCTTAATTAATCGCTATGAAATTGGCGCAAAAATGGCGTTACATCAAGATCAAGATGAACAAAATTTTACCCAACCCATTGTTTCGGTTTCACTGGGGATACCCGCTACTTTTTTATTGGGTGGCTCGAACAGAGCCGATAAGACAGAACGCGTTTTATTAGAGCATGGCGATGTTTTAGTGTGGGGAGGTGTTGATAGGCTTAGGTTTCACGGCGTGCTACCCATTAAAAAACCGCAAAATTATTTGTATGGTAATCAATCTATGGAATTTAATAATCACCGCATTAACCTAACCTTTAGGCGCGCTTACTAAGAGCAAAACACAAAATAAAAAGGCTCTTAACGAGCCTTTTACTTTACTTTGTGGGTGCCTTAGGTTGTGGTTGTTTGCCTTTAGACTCTTTTTTCTTATCTTTACTGCCCATGATATTTCTCCTAATCAAGGTTTAATCTAACTAAATTTAAACTTTATTTTATATATCCAAATTATTCACACCCAGCGCATTGCTTTCAATAAATGCGCGTCTTGGTTCCACATTATCACCCATTAGCGTGGTGAATATTTCATCGGCGGCTATTGCATCGTCTATTTGCACTTTAAGTAAACGGCGTACTTTTGGGTCCATGGTGGTTTCCCATAATTGGCTTGGGTTCATTTCGCCCAAACCTTTATAACGCTGAATATTTAGGTTGTGTCTAGCTTGATCTAACAGCCAATCTAGCGCTTGCTTAAACGTACTAACCGCTTGTTGTTCTTTTTCACCACGCTTGACTATGGCACCCTGCCCTAGTAAACCATGCAACATGGCGGATGCGCGGCTTATTTGTCGATAATCACCACCACTTAAAAAGCTGGCATCAACTACGCAACATTGTAAGTTACCATGGACATATTTATTCACTTCTAAGCGATAAGTACCTGTTTCTTGATCAAACGCGACTATGACTTCTGAACCGGTTACCCCTAAAATAGGCCGTAGTTTTTCTGCTGCACTTTCAGCGCTTGCTGAGTCAGTTAAGCTGATTTCACCTAAATCTTGCAGAGCACGCAATACGCTTTCATCATAAAGTGATGATATACGGCGTATTACAGCTTCTGTGAGCACGATTTGTTTAGCAATGGTAGCTAATGCATCACCTGTTAGCGTTTCACCTTCCTCACGCGTTAACAGTGCGGCGCCTTTAAGTGCAGACTGTAATAAGTATTCATCCAACTCGTGCTGATCTTTTAAATAGCGCTCGTCTTTGCCTTGCTTTACTTTGTAGAGCGGTGGTTGCGCAATATAAATATGGCCGCGCTCTACTAAGTCTGTCATTTGACGGTAGAAGAACGTGAGTAGCAAAGTACGGATATGTGCGCCGTCCACATCGGCATCAGTCATGATGATAATACGGTGATAGCGTAGTTTTTCTACGTTGTAATCGGCCTTACCAATACTAGTGCCAAGCGCAGTTATGAGCGTGGCAATTTCTTGTGAGCCTAATAATTTATCAAAACGGGCTTTTTCTACGTTTAAAATTTTCCCTTTGAGCGGCAAAATCGCTTGATTTTTACGGTCTCGGCCTTGTTTGGCAGAACCACCGGCTGAGTCGCCTTCGACTAAATAAATTTCACATAATGCTGGATCTTTTTCTTGGCAATCTGCCAATTTACCTGGTAGACCCATGGTGTCCATAACGCCTTTACGGCGTGTGATTTCACGTGCCTTTCGGGCTGCTTCGCGCGCGCGCGCGGCTTCAACAATTTTTCCGCAAATAATTTTAGCGTCGATTGGATTTTCTTGTAAAAACTCTATTAATTTTGCTGAAACCACTTCAGAAACTACGGGTTGTACTTCGCTAGAAACTAATTTATCTTTAGTTTGTGATGAAAACTTAGGGTCAGGAACTTTAACTGAAAGTACGCAGGTGATGCCTTCTCGCATATCATCGCCTGTAGTCTCAACTTTGGCTTTTTTAGCTAAATCAGTTTGTTCGATATATTGGTTTAAGGTACGCGTCATTGCCGTACGTAAGCCAGTTAAATGCGTGCCACCATCACGTTGTGGAATATTATTGGTAAAACATTGCACAGTTTCACTGTAAGAATCATTCCATTGCATGGCCACTTCAATGATCATGCCATCTTTTTCGCCAGAGGCATAAAACGTTTTAGGATGTAGCACCGTTTTTGTACGGTTCATATATTCCACAAAACCTTTAATACCGCCAGAATACGCAAAGTTTTCAGATTTACCATTGCGTTGATCTACTAACTCAATTTTTACGCCATTGTTTAAAAATGATAACTCACGAATACGTTTAGCTAAAATTTCAAAGTGGTATTCCACCAATACAAAGGTTTCTACCGAGGCTAAAAAGTGTACTTCAGTGCCGCGCTTTTCGGTAACACCAGTAATCGCTAATGGGGCTACTGGCACGCCACGGCGAAACTCCATTTGATGCACTTGACCTTTACGATATACCTTTAGTTTGAGCCAATCAGAAAGCGCATTCACTACAGATACACCTACGCCATGCAAACCACCTGACACTTTGTATGAATTTTGGTCAAATTTACCGCCAGCATGTAGTTCTGTCATTACAATTTCTGCGGCTGAGCGTTTGGGATCGTTTTTATCATCCATCTTAATATCAGTTGGAATACCGCGACCGTTATCAGAAACGCTAATCGAATTATCTACATGAATAATGACTTTAATATCATCACAATGACCAGCCAAAGCTTCATCAATCGCGTTATCCAATACTTCAAACACCATATGATGTAAGCCACTGCCGTCAGAAGTATCACCAATATACATACCTGGGCGTTTACGCACCGCATCTAAACCTTCTAAGATTTTAATACTGTCTGAATCGTATTCTTGGCTGATTACTTTTTTGGCGTCTTGGCTACTTGTCATAATTTTTATCTTTTACTTACTTGTGTGGGTGTTAGTTTCACGTGAAACAGTTATATATCAATTCAATGTAACATTGATTGAGCACATTACCTAAAACGTACTTTATATGCGCATTGGCATGACCACGTACTTATAATTGGCATCGTTAGGAATGGTGATTAAGCAGCTGCTATTAGCATCGGCAAATGAAAACGTAATCGTTTCATGGCTCACATTATTGAGTACATCAATCAAATAAGTGACATTAAAGCCAATATCTAAGGCATCTTGTGTGTAAACAACCTCTAATTCTTCTTCAGCTTCTTCCTGTTCGCTATTGGTGCTAATTAAACGTAAGTTATTTTCTTTAAGCACCATACGGATACCGCGATATTTTTCGTTAGATAAAATAGAGGCGCGCTGCATGGCTAACAACATCTGTAATCTATCTGTAGTGAAACTATTTTGATGCCCTACAGGAATCACGCGATTGTAATCAGGAAATTTACCATCGATTACTTTTGAAATAAGTTTGATGTCGCCAAAGCCAAAGGTTACTTGTGTTGCAGTAAACTCAATGGACACTTCATGATCACTATCATCCAATAATTTAATTAACTCAATAATGGTTTTTCTTGGGATGATAATATTGTTTTTTTCAAAGGTATGACTTAACTCTGTTGTGGTAAAGCTTAAGCGATGACCATCTGTACCAATAATATTTAATCTATTTTCGTTTACTTCTAACAATAATCCATTTAGATAATAGCGAATATCTTGCTGAGCCATAGAAAATTCAACTTGTTTCAATAAGCGTTTAAATTCTATTTGTGGCAATTGGATTGATGTACTAGAAACACTCGCAGCTTGCGTCATGACAGGGTAATCAGTTGCGGGCAAAGTCTGTAAATTAAAACGACTTTTTCCACCTTTAACCGTCACGCGGCTATCGGTCGTTGTTAAGTCAATCAAAGTGCTATCTGGCAAAGATCGGCATATATCTAAAAACTTTTTAGCAGATATGGTAGTTGATAACTCTCCACCAGATGGATTTTCTATGTTTAAAGAAATTTGCATTTCTAAATCTGTAGTCGTTAACTGAATTTTATTTTGTTTAGCTTCTAATAATAAATTAGACAAAATTGGCAGTGTATGTCTTCTTTCCACAATACTAGTAACACTTGCCAAAGGTTTTAATAAAGTTTCACGGTTGATCTTAATATTCATTTTTTGTGTCCATCTTTTCAAATCTTTTATAAAAACGGTTCTTTATTTTATTAATAATATTAATACTTTAAAAAACTAATAGTAATAATAAAGGTGTTACTTTCTGTTGATAACTTAATTTTACTTAATAAAATCAACTAATTAAATTGTGATTTTTAAAACCTAAAAACCTTAAATATCTTGTGTATGAAATGTGGTCAGTTTTAAAACATACTAAAAACTTAAACTCATTCAACTTTAGTACACAGTTTAACCACAAGTTTTAAATCACTTAATCTCAATCAAAGAGCTTAATTCACTTTCATGACAAACTAAAAACTATCTACTAATCAGCATTGGCTAATCGCGCAATACTTGAGTTAAAAACCCCAAATCACGTGCAATTGCTTGATCATTTAACCTTAATTGCTCAATTTCATCACATGCATGCATCACTGTTGTGTGATGTCTGTTGCCAAAAGCACCACCGATTTCAGGAAAACTGTGATTAGTGAGCTCTCTCGCTAATGCCATCGCAACTTGACGCGGCCTGGCAAAATTGCGCGTACGTTTCTTACTGTACATTTCAGCTACTTTAATTTTGTAATAATCTGCTACTGTTTTTTGTATATTTTCTATTGTAATTTGGCGTCCACGCACGGCTATTAAATCACGTAACGCTTCTTTAGCTAAATGCATATCAATGGCATGACCTGTGAAGTTAGCCATCGCAACAATACGATTTAATGCACCTTCTAATTCACGAATGCTAGAACGTATTTGTTTAGCTACAAAAAAAGCGACATCTTCATGTAAGTCTATTTTAGCCTCTTCCGCTTTTTTCAGCAAAATAGCGACACGCATTTCTAGCTCTGGTGGTTCAACTGCTACAGTTAGCCCCCAGCTGAATCTTGTACGTAGGCGCTCATCAACATCTATAATTTCTTTAGGATAAGTATCACATGTGATCACAATTTGTTTTTTTTCTTCTATCAGTGTATTAAATGCATAAAAAAACTCTTCTTGCGTACGTGTTTTTTTAGCAAAAAACTGAATGTCATCAATCAACAGTAAATCTAATGAGTGATATTGTCGTTTGAACTCATCAAAATTCTTATTTTCATAAGCTTTAACTACGTCCGAAATATAACGCTCTGCATGTAAATACCGAATTTTTGCGTCAGGATTCTCTTGTTTTAAATGATTACCAATGGCTTGTAATATGTGGGTTTTACCTAATCCCACTCCACCATAAATAAATAAAGGATTGTATGATGAACCTTGATTACTTGCGACTTGCATGGCCGCTGCACGCGCGAGCTGATTTGCGCGGCCAGTTACATAATTATCGAAATTAAAACTTGGATTTAAGCCGCTTACATTGGCTTTACTAGTGGCAGACCCACTATAATTAGAACTGTAAGCAACTGCAGGGGCTATTTGAGTATTATGGATTGTGGAATTACCTGAAATTTTGCTATTTAATTTTGTATTGCTTAATTTTGCATTAGCAGCCACATAATCTGCAATCACATCACGTACCATATTTTCTGGTTGTTGTACTCTCGGTATATTAGTTTGCACAGATTTAGTGTTACTCAAATCTTTCTTACCAGTATCGGATTCACCAGCAATAGCTAACTCTACTATTGGAGAATTAGGCATCAACTCTCTTGCAACTGCTTCAATTTTACTTAAAAATCTATCTTTTACCCATTGCTGAACAAATCGATTGGGCGCTAGCAAACGCAATTGAGGGTGTGAAGTATCCAGTTTTAAAGGTTTAATCCAAGTATTGAATTGTTGGGGTGAGAGTTCTTGTTCAAACCGATCAAGGCAAATAGACCAAAATTTTTCCATCGGTTGATAAAACTTTCTTTGAGTAAATGTTTAGCATGTAAATGATTTATAGCCTACCAAGCTAACATATTGTTTTATAATTTAAATTTAATTAAATAGTAGCTACCTAATGATATTAATCTAAATTCATTCATCATCTATTTTAGCTGGTTTATTTAAACTTATCCACAGGCAAATTAAATCTGATTCTTAAAATATAAATTGACATAACACCTTGTTATATAGTTTAATTACGCCCTTTGCTGCGCTTTGCAAACTATTTAATTAAAAATAGTGCAACGTAATTGCTTTGCAACATTAGTAATACTGGAGAATTAAATGAAACGTACCTACCAACCATCTAAAGTTCGCCGTGCACGTACACATGGCTTTTTAGTGCGTATGAAAACAAAAGGTGGTCGTGCTGTTATTGCAGCGCGTCGCGCTAAAGGCCGTGTTCGCCTAGGTTTGTAATTTTAAAATTAGTTTAAACAGCTGTTTAAATTAACTTAACAAAAATTATCTACAAGAATAAATTAGTAAAATTAACTAAAACGGATGAATTTTCATCCGTTTTTATTGTCCGCAAACGTATCGCAGCAACCTATTTAGCCATCCACTATTTACCTAATCAGAAAGATATACCGCGGTTGGGTTTGGTTGTGAGTAAAAAAGTGGCTAAATTGGCGGTACATAGAAATTATATGCGCAGGGTTTTACGCGAATTGTATAAAAATAATGAGTATCAATGGCCAGCCTTAGATTTGGTGATTAGAGTGCAGCGATTTTTTTCACCAGCAGATTTTGTGCAAATTGAACAAGAGTTCAGTCAATTAACGCAAAAGCTAATAGCAAAAACTGCTAATAGTAGTCATTAAAACGGTCATTAAAGTAGAGTAAAATCTTGTCTTGGTTATTTATTCAATTAATTAATTTGTATCAAATCACATTAAGCCCTTTTATCGGCCAGCAATGTCGTTTTAGCCCCACCTGTTCACAATACGCAATAGATGCGTTGAGACAATACGGTGCGGTTAAGGGCTTGCAGTTAAGCGTTAAGCGCCTCTCGCGTTGCCATCCGTGGCACCCTGGCGGTCACGACCCTATTCCCTAATAATTATTTTTTAAAAGCTAATTTTTTTAAAGATTGAACAAAGCATTTATGGACACCAAACGTCTTATTTTATTTGTAATTTTCTCATTTTCTATTTTGATGTTGTGGGAGTCATGGCAAAGAAAGGATGTGCCAATTACGCCTCCTCTTGCGACCAACGTCAAACAAGAAGGTGGCATCCCTAGCGCTAATATTGCCAGTGCTGGCACTTTAAACAATAGTGTGCCAATAGCAGATAGCGCATTTAAATTGGAAAGCGCCCAACGTATCCATGTTTCTACTGACTTGTTTCAAGCAGATATTGATACGATAGGCGGTGATTTACGTCGCTTAACACTTAATAAGCATCGTGCGTTGGACTCACAAGACAACTTTATATTATTAGATGATGCTGCTAAACCAATGTTATATGTGGCGCAAACTGGTTTAATTGGATCACCTAGCGTTACATTGCCAACGCATAAAAGCTTATTTACCAGTGCTGCTAACAGTTACACAATGGCAGCGGATGCTAATACCACGGATGTGCGTTTAAACTGGGTTGGTAATGGAGTTAATGTAGATAAAATCTATACTTTTCATCGCAACAGTTATGTCATTGACGTGACTTATCAAATTAACAACGGCAGTGCTACAGCGATTACGCCATCAGTTTATTATCAAATTTTGCATGATGACCAATCAAATCAAGGTTCAAAAATGATGCCTACCTTCACGGGTGGTGCCTATTACACAGAAGCTGATAAATTTAAGAAAATTAAGTTTGCAGATATGGCAAAAGAAAAACTATCCAAAATAACAAACGATGGTTGGGTCGGCTTAGTGCAACACTACTTTGCTGGCGCTTGGATTCCTAAAGCTGGTGTTACACGTGAGTATTACACAGATAAATTATCCAGCGATATTTTCTCAATTGGCGCAGTAACGCCATTAGGCAATATAGCACCTGGTACAAAAACAGAATTAAAAGCACAGCTATTTTTAGGCCCGCAAACGCATAATGATTTGATTGCTGCGGCTCCTGGCTTAGAGTACACGGTAGATTACGGTTGGTTAACAGTGATAGCGAAGCCTATATTTTGGATTTTAACTAAAATTCAAGCGGTCGTTATTAATTGGGGTGTTGCTATTATTCTGCTAACTTTGTTGATTAAATTAGCATTTTTCCCACTATCTGCTGCTAGTTATAAATCAATGGCAAAAATGCGTGAACTTGCGCCACGTTTACAGGCATTAAAAGAAAAGTTTGGTGATGATCGCCAAAAAATGCAACAAGCTATGATGGAAATGTACAAGACAGAGAAAATTAACCCAATGGGTGGCTGTTTGCCAATTTTAGTGCAAGTACCTGTATTTATTTCACTTTATTGGGTATTGCTTGGATCAATAGAGTTGCGTCACGCGCCTTTTTTTGGTTGGATTCACGACTTATCAGCCATTGATCCCTATTATATTTTGCCAATATTGATGGGGGCCACCATGATTATTCAGACAAAATTAAACCCAAAACCAACAGATCCTGTTCAAGCAAAAGTGATGCAGATTATGCCGGTAGTTTTTAGCATTTTCTTCTTCTTTTTCCCTGCTGGTCTGGTGCTTTATTGGTTAGTAAACAATATCTTATCAATTGCGCAACAGTGGTATATCAATAAAACAATCCATGCTGAAACCTTAGCTAACAAAGCCCTTGGTAAACGCTAATTCACAAGGTATAAACGTAAACGATACTATTGCTGCCATAGCCACTGCAAGTGGCGCTGGTGGCATTGGTGTTGTACGTATTTCTGGTCCACTAGTTCAACAAATTGCCCTTGATATTTTAGGGCAATGCCCCTCTCCTCGAAATGCAGCTTACTTAGATTTTAGAGATGTAGATAACACCTTAATTGATCGTGGTATTGCTATTTATTACAATGCACCCCATTCCTACACGGGTGAGGATGTTCTCGAGTTGCAGGCACATGGCGGTACAGCGCTTATGCAATTATTACTGGCAAGATGTATTATGTCAGGTGCTCGCCAAGCTGGGCCTGGTGAATTTACTCAACGCGCTTATATTAATGAAAAATTAGATTTAGCGCAGGCAGAAGCGGTGGCTGATGTTATTAACGCTGCAACAGCCGAGGCCGCAAAGAGTGCTGTACGCTCTTTATCTGGTGAGTTTTCAAGGCACATCAATGCCCTTTTAAGCAAGCTCATAGATTTACGTTTATATGTGGAAGCTTGCTTAGATTTTCCTGAAGAAGAAATTGATTTTATTACGCAGGGTCGTGTTGCAGAAAAGTTGTCAGATATTCAGCTAGAGCTAGCGCAAGTTTTTGCTAAAGCTAAACAAGGCAGTTTGTTGCGAGAAGGCATCAATGTTGTTTTGGTTGGTCAGCCAAACGTCGGTAAATCCAGCTTGATGAATCAGCTAGCAGGTGAAGAAGTTGCCATTGTAACGCCTGTTGCAGGAACAACGCGCGATACGATAAAAAACATAATTCAAATTAATGGTGTGCCCTTACATATTATTGATACAGCAGGTTTGCGTGAAACAGATGACGAAGTAGAAAAGTTTGGTATCGCTCGCACTTGGGCATCTCTAGAAACAGCGCATATCGCGTTATTATTAGTAGATGCTGCTCACGGTATTACAGATGTTGAAAAATCGATTATAGATAGGCTGCCGCACGTTTTAGCTAAAATTTGGGTGCATAACAAAATTGATTTAAATGCAGAGGCCCCAAAACTTGAAAAAGTGGCTTATAATGCGCAAATATCAGAAACGCATATTTATCTATCAGCAAAACTTGGCACAGGTCTAGACCTACTAAAAACCCATCTTTTAGAGATTGCTGGATGGCAACAAAGTGTGGATGGAGGAGAAGGTGTTTTTATGGCACGTACAAGGCATTTGAGTGCCTTGGCAAAAGTTGAGTATCATTTAAAAAATGCAAATTTACAAATGAGCTTGGCTGAGTTGATCGCTGAGGAATTGCGTATAGCACAAGAAGCTTTAAGCAGCGTTACTGGCGAATTTACGCCGGATGATTTATTGGGTGAAATTTTCAGCAGGTTTTGTATAGGTAAGTAATTTCACTATTTTGTATTAAATTGCAGAACTCAATAAAGTAATAGCAATAAAAAAGCCGTTAGAATTAATTTCTATCGGCTTTTATTTTGAATAAGCAGTAATAGCAAGTGCTTATAAATTAAGCAAATATTTCTAATTTGCCATGTTTTTCAGCAAGTAAGTAATAAAATACTAAACGTGATTTAAAACGGTCTTCTTTCATTGTTACGCAGATAGCATCAATAGATGCGTTGAGTGCATCATCACTTTCAGTTAAACCAAGTTTTTTCTTCAAAAAGTTTTCTCGTACAGTATCTTTCTCGCTTTGATCACCACAGGAAACAAATTTAGCATCTGGTTTTGACATCACCAAAGCATAAGTTTTGTTCATTCCAGCTAAAGCGCCATCATGAATTGCACTGCAATATTTTGCAAGAATTGCTTTTTGTTCTTGGATATCAGCCATCTTTTTCTCCCTAAATTAACATCAAATATTGAACGGTTAAACTCTTTACTAAGTATTTACCATAGCCCCCCCCCACACTATATGCGTGTAAGTGGTTATACGTCAAGGCTTGTAACTCGAAGTTCAGATTGGTCAATATGCTTAGATATGTTTCACATGAAACGTTTTACCCAACATACATACGCTAAGTTGAGCAAAGGTTTTAGAGTACAAACTAGGTTGTACACTATTTTAAGGCCTTTAGTTAAACGTAGTAATCTAGTGCAGTCCGTTTGTACTTGTTATTTTAATGACGCTCTTAGAGGCTAGTTTTTGAATACCTATATCAGTATTCAGTAAAATGGTTAACAATATATTTGGCATCTTCACCCTCTTGTTACTTAAATTTAAGCAAATTATTAAGGTGATGAACTAAAGCCCCATGTTTCACGTGAAACATGGGGCTTTAGTGCGAACGTTGATTGATTATTAAATTTAATTTACAGTTTAAATAATTTAACCTAAATCCTGTTTGGCTTGTTTTTCACCAATTTTTGTTGTGCGTTTACGCCCAGTAATCATAGCAATTATTAAGTTGTCATGATGCAATATGCTTTCAGTAATCACGCCAAGGACATGGCTAATAACCAGCCCTAACCAGCCCCAAGTAGCATAAAAGTGAATGTTTTGTAATAACTCAGGCTGGTCTATTAACCAGCCTTCATTAAAGACTAACCACCCAGAACCAACAGCGGTAAGCCCAGTGATAAGCATTGCATAAATCACTAATCCGCCAATAGGGTTATGGCCAATGTAGCGGCGGGCGTTGCCATGAAGTAATCGGTAAACATGTTTAAAAGCTTGTATTGGTGAGAATGGAAAAGATTTAAAGCTACCGTAGCCTGTCTTAGCAAAACCCCATACAATTCGAGAAAGTAAAAGCGCCCCAGCTGTATAACCAGCCCATACGTGAACTACCCTATCCCACTCTGATGCATGTGTGTAAAACGCAACTGCAAAAGCAGAAACTAGCAACCAATGGAATATTCGTACATAAGGATCCCAAACATATTGTGAAGATTCTGAGGATGTGGCACTAAGCGCAGGTTTTAATCTAACGGTGGCTAGATTGTTTAATTCAGATGTTTGGCTTGTATTAACCTGCATGGAGTTAGATATATTAATATCCAACTCCGCAGCTGTTGTTGATAAGGCTTGTTTTTGCAACAGTCTTCCTTATTTATAAGTTATAAACTTACTTCTTGGTAGTTGGTTCTTTAACTGTCAGTAAATAAGCAATGTAATTACCTTTTTCCTGCGCTGTACAATCACGTTCAATAATATCGTTGCAATGTTTAGTGAAGTTTTTTTCTACTTTATCTGTATTAGAAAAACGTTTCGGGTTAACAATCGGTGATAACGGGCGAATTGGCTTGCCTGTCACAATATGTTTACCAGCATCTGCAGGATTTGCAGTATGGCATGAAGCGCAAGCAACTTCTTTACCTTTTACCATGATTTTTTGATTAAAAAATGCTTCACCATCGGCGGCAGACAAACCTTTGTAAGTGGCGTCATTACCTTTAGCAATACCTTCATATTTTTTTGCTAGCTTCTCAGCACTTGCTTCATCAGCCTGCGTACTAAATGCGGTTAAACCTAGTAAAATAATCAATGCGATATTAAATTTTTTCATTATATTTCTTTCTTTTTTGAGTTTGAATACTTAATATTGAAGCGCCATCCATTAAGAGTTATCAACCAATTACACGAGTGATAAAATATTGAATAAGGCAGCTTTCGTAGTGCTTCCTACTAACACATTAGTAAATATACCCCGATATTGTTAACAAAATATAACCCCTACGTTAAAAAATTGTAATTCATTTGTCATTTTTAATAAACTAAGTGTGTTATGTTAATTGTTTCATGTGAAACATTGCAGGTTTAATGACTAAATTTTGTTGTTTTACATGACCTGCGCCTTGGTTTGCGTTAAACTTTCACCTCTTTGTTAATAAAAGACTTTTTGGCCAAAAAAGTGCTGAAAGTTATGAATTTAAAGCATGAATTTCCCAGATATTTTTGATGTGATTGTAGTTGGTGGCGGCCATGCGGGCACAGAGGCGGCGCTAGCGTCTGCGCGCATGGGGCAAAAGACTTTATTGTTATCACATAATATTGAAACTTTAGGTCAAATGTCATGTAATCCGAGTATTGGTGGTATCGGTAAGGGGCATTTGGTTAAAGAGATTGATGCACTTGGCGGTGTAATGGCCGCTGCAACTGACGAAGGTGGCATTCAATTTCGTATTTTGAATTCTAGTAAGGGTCCTGCGGTACGCGCAACGCGTGCACAGGCGGATCGTCTTTTATACAAAGCGGCGATTCGCTGTCGCTTGGAAAATCAGCCTAATTTATGGCTCTTCCAACAAGCGGTAGATGACATCATTTTAGATGGAGATCGTGCGGCTGGCGTGGTTACGCAAATTGGTTTACGTTTTGCATCAAAATCAGTGGTGCTTACAGCGGGAACGTTTTTAGGTGGTTTGATTCATGTAGGGCTACAAAATTATAGCGCTGGCCGTGCGGGTGATCCCCCTGCTATCTCGCTCGCAGCGCGTTTACGTGAAATTGGTTTGCCTGCAGGTCGATTAAAAACGGGTACGCCACCACGGATTGATGGGCGCACCATTGATTATAGTGTAATGCAGGAACAGCCTGGTGATACGCCAGTACCAGTATTCTCATTTATGGGCAATGCTGCGCAACACCCTGCCCAACTACCATGCTGGATTACACACACTAATGAGCGCACACACGATATTATTCGCAGTGGCTTGGATCGTTCGCCGATGTACACAGGTGTAATTGAGGGCATTGGCCCACGCTATTGCCCAAGTGTTGAGGATAAAATTCACCGTTTTGCAGATAAAGAATCGCACCAAATTTTCTTAGAGCCTGAAGGCTTAACCACGAATGAAATTTACCCAAATGGTATTTCAACCAGTTTGCCGTTTGATATTCAATTGGCATTTGTGCGTTCAGTTAAGGGTTTGGAAAATGCGCACATTCTGCGACCAGGTTACGCCATTGAGTACGACTATTATGATCCACGCGCTTTAAAAAGCAGCTTAGAGACCAAGACAGTGCAAGGTTTATTTTTTGCTGGTCAAATTAATGGTACTACAGGTTACGAAGAAGCTGCGGCGCAAGGCTTGCTAGCAGGCGCAAATGCCGCACTTTATAGTCAAGGCAAGGAGTCTTGGTGCCCAGCACGTGATGAAGCCTACTTAGGGGTGCTGGTTGATGATTTAATCACCACAGGCGTTACCGAACCCTACCGCATGTTTACTAGCCGTGCTGAATATCGTTTACAGTTGCGTGAAGATAACGCAGATATGCGTTTAACTGAAACAGGTCGCAAACTGGGCTTGGTGGATGATCTGCGCTGGGCGGCATTTGAGCGCAAACAAGAAGCGGTGCAAACTGAACAAGCGCGTTTGAAAAAAACCTATATTCAGCCAAGTAGTTTATCTGTAGAAAGAATGACCGAGGTTTTTGGTAAGCCTTTAGAGCATGAATATAGCTTATTTGAATTATTACGTCGCCCAGAAGTAAGCTACGAGCAAGTATTAAGTTTAGATAATAGCGTGGGCAATGTAGATCCCGCCGTGTGCGAACAAGTAGAAATCGCGGCTAAATATCAAGGGTATATTGATCGCCAAATTGAAGAGGTGGCACGTAGTCGCGGGCAAGAACACACAAAATTACCAGCAGATTTAGATTATTGCGAAATCCATGGCTTACCCATTGAAGCACAACAGAAACTAAATGCACAAAAACCAGAGACTATAGGTCAAGCAGGCCGTATCTCTGGCATTACCCCCGCCGCTATTTCATTGCTGTTGGTCTACTTAAAGCGTCAGTCTCGTCATAGCCATATTCAAAGTAGTGCCGTTGAGATTAAATCTGTAGAAAAAATCGCATGAGCGAGTTAAATGCCTTAAAAGACAAACTAGAAAGTGGCTTGCTAGAAATGGGTTTGCATATCGATGCAGAAAAGCAAAAAAAACTGCTCGATTATGTTGCATTAATTCATAAGTGGAATCAGGTGCATAACCTGACATCAGTGCGTGAGCAATCAGACATGGTAACTTTGCATATATTAGATAGCTTAAGCGTACTGCCTTATATCACATGCAAAAATTTGCTTGATGTAGGCGCTGGGGCTGGTTTGCCGAGTATTCCGTTGGCGATTTG
This sequence comes from Methylophilaceae bacterium, assembly GCA_043772865.1. Lineage (GTDB taxonomy): Bacteria > Pseudomonadota > Gammaproteobacteria > Burkholderiales > Methylophilaceae > JACMMS01. The sequence goes on along the minus strand of JAYVFU010000010.1, from coordinate 10,661 downwards.
TTTGCCAGAGTTAAAAGTGACAGCAATTGATGCAGTGCAAAAAAAAGTGAGTTTTATGCGTCAAGCTAAAGCGCAGTTAAAGCTAGCTAATTTTAATGCGGTGCATGGGCGGATTGAAGATCAAACAGTTGAAGATTTAAATGCAGGTGAAGGTTTCGAGGTGATTACTTCACGCGCTTTTTCTGAAATTGCTTTGTTCATTAAGCTGACCCAACATTTATTTACGGATGACGGCGTATGGCTGGCCATGAAAGGCATTATTCCGGAACGCGAGTTTGAAAAAGCGGGCATTATCCCTGCTGAAATCAAAGTTTTAAAAGTGGCTGGTTTAGATGCAGAACGACATTTAATTGTAATTAATAAAGTAAGTACAAAATAAAAAAATTGCGAATAAATACTTGCTCATAAAAACGAAAAATTAGCATATGAAAATATTAGCGATTACTAATCAAAAAGGTGGGGTGGGTAAAACCACCACTAGCGTCAATTTGGCTGCAAGTTTAGCGAGTATAGGGCAGCGTGTGTTGCTGATCGATCTAGATCCACAAGGTAACGCCAGCACGGGATGTGGTATTGATAAAGCACATTTAAAATATAGTATTTACCATGTACTAATTGGTGAAAAAAACTTGAGTGAAGTTGTAGTTTCATGTGGAAAAGGCGGTTTTGACATTGCACCGTCTAACCGCGATTTGGCGGGTGCCGAGGTGGAGTTGGTTAATGAGTTGGCGCGTGAAACGCGCTTAAAGTTAGCCATCAAGCAATTAAGCAAAAGCTATGATTATATCTTGTTAGATTGCCCCCCTGCCCTAAATTTGGTCACCGTTAATGCGTTAACGGCAGCTACTGCGGTGATGATTCCGATGCAGTGTGAGTATTATGCGCTTGAGGGGTTATCTGATTTAGTTAATACCATTAAAAAGGTACGTGCTCACTTAAATCCAGTACTAGAGATTGAAGGCTTATTACGCACCCTCTTTGATAATCGTAATATGCTTGCCACTCAAGTCTCTGATCAGCTGTTAAGCCATTTTGGTGACAAGGTTTATAAAACGGTGATTCCACGCAATATTCGCTTAGCTGAAGCACCAAGTTATGGTTTGCCAGTACTAATTTATGATAAGTCCTCTAAAGGCGCGGTAGCCTATTTAGAGTTGGCGCACGAAATCATTCAGCGAGGTTTGGATGTCAGCACTAAAACAAATGCAAGCTAAAGCAGATAAAGTGGGAGGCAAGTAATAATATGGTGAAACTAAAAGGCCTAGGTCGCGGGCTGGATTCTCTACTTGCGGGTGACATGGGTAGCGTGGGTGAAGCCGACTCATTGCGCATGTTAAAAGTTGAGCAATTACGGCCTGGTAAATACCAGCCACGCAGTTATATGGATGAGGCTGCACTGCAAACTTTAGCGGCTAGCATTAAGGCACAAGGCATTATGCAACCAATTCTAGTACGCCAATTAGTGGTTGTTGGACAGCTTGATGAGCAGTATGAAATTATTGCTGGTGAGCGCCGGTGGCGCGCAAGCAAAATAGCTGGATTAGACCAAGTGCCAGTGCTAGTGCGTGAAATTGCTGATGAAGCCGCGCTGGCAATGGCATTGATTGAGAACATTCAACGTGAAAATCTAAATCCACTGGAAGAGGCGCAAGGTATTAAGCGTTTAATTGATGAGTTTGATATGACGCACGAAAAAGCTGCGGATGCTGTGGGTAAATCACGTACTGCAGTAACCAATCTGCTGCGCTTGCTTAATTTAAGCATACAAGTGCAGGATTTATTGATGGTCGGTAAGCTTGACATGGGGCATGCACGTGCCCTACTTGGGGTGCAGGGTGCACAACAAGTGATGCTGGCAGAACAAGTCATACAAAATAATTTAACAGTGCGTGAGGCGGAAAATTTAGTTAAAAAAACGCTATTAACCGCACCATTTAATCCGGAAAATAAGAAAACCTCATCTGAACCAACACATAAAACATCTGCTAATCGTGACGTTTTGGATTTGCAAGAAGCGCTTAGTGACAAAATAGGAGCAAGCGTTGTGATTAACGCAAAAACGAACGGCGCGGGCACGTTAAAAATAAATTATGCCAATTTAGACCAGTTGGATGAAATTATTGCCATATTGCAACGCTAAGTCACTCATTATGCTTGACTAAACTTGCTTAATAATTCAAAATCGCGGACTTTGCTAAAGCCCATTTTTAATTACACAACTGGTTGTAAAGCAAGTTGATTAATTGGAATGAAAAAAAATGGAAAATAAAGATAATGTTTTTAGCAAAATGCTTCGTGTGCAAACTACTGCCACATTAGCCGTTGCTATTCTGGCTGTTTTTATTTCAGGATTACACGCAGCGATTTCAGCTTTAGCTGGAGGAGGTGTTGTTATTTTGAGCGCATTTATCGCATCTAGAATTGCAGAGCGTAGTGCAAACAAAAAAGATGCTTCTGCAATTTTGGTCAATTTGTTAAAAGCAGAAGCGGTCAAGATTTTATGTATTCTTGTACTATTGTTTGTAACATTTAAAGTATATAAACAGTTGGTGCCATTTGCGCTAATTGTTGGTTTGGCGGCTGCAGCGCTGTTTTCTGGTGCAGCTTTATCTAAATTTAAAGATGAAATTTAGCGCCAAAACTAAGCACTTATTTAAAGATAAAATTTAATTAGATTACTAAAAAGTTAAAGAACATTTATGGCTACAGAACACGCAACTGAAGTACTTACCCCGTCAGAATATATTGCGCATCACTTAAGCTTTAACGTTAAGCCAATAGGCGACGGAAGCTTCTGGATGTTAAACATCGATACGTTTATCATGTCGGTAATTTTGGGCGTGTTAGTCATGGGTTTTATTTGGCTTGTTGCACGCAAAGCAACAGCAGGTGTGCCAAGTAAAGGCCAAGCGTTTGTAGAGTTAGTGTTTAGTTTTATTGATGATCAAGTTAAAAATATTTTTCACGGCGATCGCCATAGTTTTATTGCTCCAACTGCATTAACCGTATTTTTATGGGTGTTTGCCATGAATGCAATGGACTTCTTACCAGTTGATATTTTTGCTAAAGGTATGCATGCCATTGGTTTTGAAAAGTGGCGCGCAGTCCCAACTTCAGACATCAACACAACATTCGCACTGGCGCTAGCTGTGTGGATTCTAATGATTTTCTTCGCAATTAAAGTAAAAGGTTTCGGCGGCTGGATACACGAGCTTTTTTACTCACCATTTGGTTCTAAATTTTGGGTGCTACCACTCAACTTCCTATTTAATTTAATCGAATATATTTCAAAGCCATTGTCACACTCATTACGACTTTTTGGCAATATGTATGCTGGTGAAGTAATTTTCTTATTATTGGGTATGTGGGCGGCTACTGGTATTTCAGGCACAATTTTCGGCGCAATATTAGGTGCAGGCTGGTCAATATTCCATATTCTGATCGTTGCATTACAAGCGTTTATCTTCATGATGTTGACAGTCGTTTATTTGGCAATGGCGCACGAATCACATTAAGTAGTTTTGTTGTTGGTTTTAACAGTTTTAAGCAGTAATTATTTAAGTTGTAGTAAAAATTTTCAATCTTGAGAGGGTAGTAAAAATGGAAACAGTTCAATTTTTAGCAATGATTCAAGCTTACACTGGCGTTGGTATTGGTCTTATTATCGGTTTAGGTGCTGCTGGTGCATGTATCGGTATTGGTATTATGTGTGCTAGCTTTTTAGAAGGCGCTGCACGTCAACCAGAAATGATCCCAGCATTACAAGCTAAAGTATTTTTACTTTTAGGTCTTATCGATGCTTCATTCATTATTGGTGTTGGTTTAGCGATGATGTTTGCATTTGCTAACCCGTTATTGGCTGTAGTTAAGTAATTAGATTTATTTGTTGCTTGTTATTAACAAAATCTAAATTCTAAATATTTAAATGTGAGACAAATATGAATATTAACTTCACACTTATCGCGCAAGCGATTGCGTTTGCTGTGTTGATTTGGTTCACTGTGAAATTTGTTTGGCCGCCGCTATTAAAAGCGATTGAAACGCGTCAAAAAGAAATCGCCGATGGCTTGGCTGCTGCTGCTGATGGTAGAAATGCATTAGAAGTTGCTGCTAAAAAATCAGAAGTTACATTGAACGAAGCAAAACAAAAAGCTACAGAAATTATAGGTCAAGCCGAAAAACGCGCGACACAAATTGTAGAAGACGCTAAAGGCAATGCAAAAACTGAAGGCGACCGCATTTTAGCTGGTGCTAAAGCAGAAATTGATCAAGAAGTAAATCGCGCAAAAGAAGGTTTACGTGCACAAGTATCAGCATTAGCTGTTGCTGGCGCTGAAAAAATCTTGCGCAAAGAAATTGATGCTAAAGCACACAGCGATATGTTGTCACAATTGGCAGCTGAACTTTAAAAGTTAGTTTTAAGCGTCATAGTTTAAGATTAGCACTTAAGTAAAAATAGGACAGGATAAACATGGCTGAAATATCAACCATTGCAAGACCATATGCTGTTGCTAGCTATAAATTAGCTAAAGAGCAGAATGCTTTGGCTAAATGGTCTGAAATGCTGAGCTTTGCAACTGCGGTTGTAAGCGATGTACAGATGAGTGCTTACATTCAAGACCCAAAAGTAGTGAGCAGTGAATTGGAAACGGGCTTTTTAAAAGTCTGCGGCGATGAACTGAACGAAAATGGGCAAAATCTAATTAAGATTTTGATTGAATACGGTCGTTTATCTATCTTGCCTGCTATTGCTTATTCTTTTGAAGAGTTGAAAGCGCAGGATGAAGGTACGCTAGATGCACAAATTATCGCGGCAGCTAAACCAAGTGCTGCAGAAACCAAACAATTAGTTGAAAAACTAGAAGCTAAGTTCGGTAAAAAGATAGATGCTACGATTTCTGTAGACGCAGAACTTATCGGTGGCGTGAAAATTATTGTTGGTGATACCGTGATAGACGCATCAGTTAAAAGCCAATTACAAAACTTAGCCTACACGCTGACTGCATAATGAAGCATAGCAATTTATTTAGCATTTGGTTTAAGTATTAAATTACTACGTATTGAATTTCTAGATATTAAATTTCTAGGTATTAAACTTAAAACACAGTGGGCTTGAGTGCCACAGGCAAAGAAAACTATTAGGAGCACACATGCAGTTATCTACATCAGAAATCAGTGAACTGATTAAAAGCAGATTAGAAAATTTTTCTACCTCAGCTGAAGCGCGTACTCAAGGTACAGTGATTTCAGTAACCGATGGTATCGTGCGTATTCACGGTCTTTCAAACGTCATGGCAGGTGAGATGGTCGAATTCCCTGGTAATACGTTTGGTTTAGCACTTAATCTTGAGCGTGATTCAGTGGGTGCTGTGGTACTAGGTGATTATGAACATATTACTGAAGGCGATACTGTAAAATGTACAGGTCGTATTTTGGAAGTGCCAGTGGGTCCAGAGTTGATTGGCCGTGTTGTGAACGCATTAGGTCAGCCTATCGATGGCAAAGGTCCTGTTAATGCAAAAATGACAGATAAGATTGAAAAAGTAGCTCCCGGCGTGATTGCACGTAAATCAGTTTCACAACCTGTGCAAACAGGTTTGAAATCAGTTGACTCAATGGTACCAGTGGGTCGTGGTCAACGTGAGTTAATTATTGGTGACCGTCAGACAGGTAAAACAGCCGTAGCGATTGATGCCATCATTAATCAAAAAGGTCAAAGTATGACCTGTATCTATGTTGCGATTGGCCAAAAAGCCTCTACTATCGCTAACGTGGTACGTAAATTAGAAGAAAACGGCGCGATGGCATACACCATTGTTGTTGCAGCAGCAGCGTCTGACTCAGCAGCCCTCCAATTCTTAGCACCATACGCTGGTTGTACCATGGGTGAATACTTCCGTGACCGCGGTGAAGATGCGTTAATCGTTTATGATGACTTGACTAAACAAGCGATTGCTTACCGTCAAATTTCATTGTTATTACGCCGTCCACCTGGTCGTGAAGCTTACCCAGGCGATGTATTCTACATTCACTCACGTTTATTAGAGCGTGCAGCGCGTGTTAACGAAGAGTATGTAGAGAAATTCACTAATGGTGCAGTCAAAGGTAAAACTGGTTCACTCACAGCATTGCCAGTGATTGAAACAGCAGCGGGTGACGTTTCTGCATTTGTGCCAACTAACGTGATCTCAATCACTGATGGTCAAATTTTCTTGGAATCTGATTTGTTCAATGCGGGTATTCGTCCAGCAATCAACGCAGGTATTTCAGTATCTCGCGTGGGTGGTGCAGCACAAACTAAAGTCATTAAAAAATTAGGTGGTGGTGTACGTTTGGCATTAGCGCAATATCGTGAATTAGCAGCTTTCGCGCAGTTTGCGTCTGATTTGGATGAAGCAACACGTAAACAATTAGATCGCGGCCGTATGTTTACTGAGTTGATGAAACAAGCGCAATACGCACCATTAAGCGTATCAAATATGGCAATTTCGTTGTTCGCAGCAAATAAAGGTCACTTTGATGATGTGCCAACGAATAAGGTATTAGCTTTTGAAGGTGCATTACATGGCTTTATTGGTTCTAAATATAAAGCTTTAGCAGATGCCATTGAATCTAGCAAAGACTTAAGTGGTGATAATGAAAAAGCGCTTGAAGCTGCAATTGTAGACTTTAAAGCAACTAATGCTTACTAATTGCGGACACTCAATCACTTTTAGGATTAAAAATGGCTGGTAGTAAAGAGATTAGAACCAAGATTAAGTCGGTAGAAAATACCCGCAAAATCACCAAGGCGATGGAAATGGTTGCAGCTTCTAAAATGCGTAAAGCGCAAGAAAGAATGCGTGCTAGCCGTCCGTATGCTGAAAAAATACGCAATGTGGCAGCGCATTTATCACATGCACAAGCTGAATATAAACATCCGTTTTTAATTAAACGTGATGTTGTAAAAAATGTCGGTTTAATTGTGGTGAGTTCTGATAAAGGTTTATGTGGTGGCTTAAACACCAATATGTTGCGTTTATCTGTTAACCAGATGAAAACTTGGGAAGCGGAAGGCAAAGGCATTCAAGTGTCAGCGATTGGTAATAAAGGCTTAGGCTTTATGAACCGTGTCGGTGCAAATGTCCGCTCAAACATTATTGGTTTGGGTGATGTACCACATTTGGAAAAACTAATTGGTACAATAAAAGTCATGCTAGATGCTTACACAGCTGGTGAGATTGACCAATTGTTTATTTGCCACACCAAGTTTATTAACACCATGAAGCAAGAACCTGCGATGGTGCAGTTGTTGCCATTAAGTGGTGAAACACTTGGTAGCTCAAATGGTCATTGGGATTACATTTACGAGCCAGAAGCAAAGCCTGTGATTGATAGTTTAATGATGCGTTATATCGAATCATTAGTTTACAACGCAGTAGCTGAAAATATGGCATCAGAACAATCATCACGTATGGTAGCGATGAAGTCAGCTTCTGATAATGCTAAAGAAGTGATTGGTGATTTGAAACTGGTTTACAACAAGGCTCGTCAAGCCGCGATCACGAAAGAAATTTCAGAGATAGTTGGCGGAGCCGCAGCGGTGGCTTAGGTTTAAAGTATCTAGTAATTAAAGAATTTTATTAAAGTATCTGACTAAATATTGAGTTAGGAAAAAAAATGGCAAATGTAAGTATCGGTAAAGTAGTTCAATGTATTGGCGCTGTAGTTGACGTCGAGTTTCCACGTGATCAAATGCCTAAAGTGTATGACGCGTTAATTATTGATGATGCAACTTCTAAAGCCGAAGCTGGTTTAACGCTTGAAGTGCAGCAACAACTTGGCGACGGTATTGTACGTACGATTGCCATGGGTTCATCTGATGGTTTAGCGCGCGGCACACCTTTTAGAGCTACAGGTAGCCAAATTACTGTACCAGTGGGCGTAGGTACTTTGGGTCGCATTATGGACGTGTTAGGTCGCCCTATTGATGAGGCAGGTCCTATCGAGTGTGATGAGCGTCGTTCAATTCACCAAAAGGCACCTAGCTTTGAAGAGCTCTCGCCTTCTGTGGATTTGCTAGAAACAGGTATTAAAGTGATTGACTTGGTTTGCCCATTTGCTAAAGGCGGTAAAGTAGGTTTGTTCGGTGGTGCAGGTGTAGGTAAAACCGTTAACATGCTTGAGTTAATCAATAACATCGCTAAACAACACGCTGGTTTATCAGTATTTGCAGGCGTAGGCGAACGTACTCGTGAAGGTAACGATTTCTATCACGAGATGGCAGAAGCTGGCGTTATCAAATTAGATAACATGAAAGAATCAAAAGTAGCCATGGTGTTCGGCCAAATGAACGAACCACCGGGCAACCGTTTACGTGTAGCTTTATCTGGTTTAACCATGGCTGAAAAATTCCGTGATGAAGGCCGTGATATTTTATTCTTTGTAGATAATATCTATCGTTATACTTTAGCAGGTACTGAAGTATCTGCATTGTTAGGTCGTATGCCATCCGCTGTAGGTTACCAACCTACCCTAGCTGACGAAATGGGTCGTTTACAAGAGCGTATTACTTCAACTAAAGTAGGTTCTATTACTTCTATCCAAGCGGTTTACGTACCAGCGGATGACTTGACCGATCCATCACCAGCAACAACATTCCAACATTTGGATTCTACTGTTGTTCTTTCTCGTGATATTGCTTCACTTGGTATTTACCCAGCGGTAGATCCGCTAGATTCATCATCACGCCAATTAGATCCATTAGTGGTTGGTGAAGAGCATTATGCGGTTGCGCGTTCTGTGCAAACAACGCTACAACGCTACAAAGAATTACGCGACATTATTGCGATTTTGGGTATGGATGAGTTATCACCAGAAGATAAACTAGCCGTGAGCCGCGCACGTAAAATCCAACGTTTCTTGTCACAGCCTTTTCACGTAGCTGAAGTATTTACTGGTGCGCCAGGTAAATATGTACCACTAAAAGAAACAATTAAAGGCTTCAAAGCCATTGTAAATGGCGAGTATGACCATTTGCCAGAGCAAGCTTTCTACATGGTAGGTGGTATTGAAGAGGCTGTTGAAAAGGCGAAAACTTTAAACTAGTGCTATTTATTAGAGGTTAGTTTTTAGTTAAAAGCATAGGAATTAAAATGGCAAATACAGTACATATTGATGTGGTAAGTGCTGAAGCTTCTATATTTTCTGGTGAAGCAGAATTTGTGGTGGCTCCAGCTGCGGCAGGTGAAGTGGGTATTTACCCACATCATGCGCCGATGATAACTACAGTTAAAGCAGGTTCGTTGCGTATTAAAGTGGCTAATGAAGCAGAAGAACAGCACATTTACATTTCTGGTGGTATCTTAGAAGTACAGCCTGGCTTAGTAACTGTATTAGCTGATACGGCTGTACGTGGTGCAGATTTAGATGAAGCGAAAGCTATTCAAGCTAAAGAAGCTGCTGAAGAAGCAATGAGAAACAGAACATCTGATATTGATTATGCAAAAGCGCAAGCTGAACTTGCAGAAGCAGTAGCACAGATTCAGATGATCCAGAAATTGCGTAAAAATATCCATTAATTGTGAGCTATGGTTAGCAAATATTGAAAAGGCAGCTATTAGCTGCCTTTTTTGTTTATACTTTTAAAGTATGGTTTATAAAGTAAAAGTGGCGAAATGAATAAACTTAATGTTGTGATACTTGCTGCGGGCAAAGGCACGCGCATGTTTTCCAATAAGCCTAAGGTTTTGCATGAGGTTGCTGGACAACCTATTTTGCAACATGTTATTAGCTGCGCAAAAAAACTGAGTGCCGATAAAATTATTGTAGTTGTTGGCTATGGTAGCGAGCAGGTGAAGCAGGCTTTTAAACATGAAAATCTAGTATGGGTAGAACAACTCGAACAGTTGGGTACAGGCCATGCTGTACAACAAGCATTACCATTTTTAGATGATGACGCAACAACCTTGATTTTATTAGGTGATGTCCCTCTGGTTGATGCTAGCATTTGCCAAGAATTATTAGCTCAATCAAAACAATCACTTACCCTACTCTCTTTTACTAAAACAGATCCAACTGGTTATGGGCGCATTTTACGTAACGTAGCCAATGAAGTCATTGCTATTGTGGAACATAAAGATGCTACAGCAGAGCAACGCACAATAAATGAAGTCAATACTGGCATGATGGCTATGCCCAATAGCTATTTAAATAATTGGCTAGAGCGTCTGCAAAACAATAATGCACAAAACGAATATTATTTAACCGATATTATATGTTTTGCTGTGCAGGATGAGATTGAAGTTAATGCTAAATTGAGTAAGGATGAGTGGTCGGTAACCGGTATTAACTCTAAACTAGATTTAGCACAGATTGAACGTATATATCAAACACGCTATGCACAGGCCTTGCTTAAACAAGGTGTGACTTTGGCAGACCCAGCAAGAATTGATGTACGTGGGCAATTAACAGTAGCAAAAGATGTAGAAATTGATGTGGGATGCGTATTTGAAGACAATGTGAGCCTAGGCGAAGGTGTGAAAATTGGTGCTTATTGTGTCATTAAAGACGCTGTAATTGCGGCAGGCACTGTTATTGCGCCTTACACACATATTGTAGAGGCGAGAATAGGTGAAAACGCACGCATTGGTCCATATGCGCGCATACGCCCCGGCACTGTC
>JAYVFU010000009.1:0-6443 GCA_043772865.1 Methylophilaceae bacterium | reverse complement strand
AAGACATTTTAAAAAAAGCCATTAAAGCAGATCTACCAGAACATCTAAAACCACAACTTGCCACTTTAGCCGAAAAAATACCAGCAGATACAAAACGTTATATCACTGAAATTAAATTTGATGGATACCGCTTATTAGTGCAAATTAAACTGGGTGAAATAAAATTTTTTACCCGTAATGGCAATGATTGGACGCATAAGCTTTTATTTTTACAGCAGCAAATGGCTTTATTGGGTTTGCCATCAGGTTGGTATGATGGCGAAATTGTGCTAAATAATGCACAAGGTTTACCAGATTTTGGTGCTTTACAATTTGCGTTTGAAACAAATCAACTACAACAACTTGTGCTGTATCTGTTTGATGTGGTTTATTTTGATGGCTACGATTTACGCTTGTTACCATTAATAGATAGGCGCGCAATATTAAAAAATTTGCTGTCCACTCATGATTCAGCCAGCATTCGATTAAGTGATGATTTTGATGAATCCCCTCATGATTTACTAAAATCGGCCTGCAAATTGGGTTTAGAAGGCATTATTCTTAAGCGTGCCGATGCGCCTTATGTTGCTGCCCGTACAACCGATTGGTTAAAACTTAAATGCACCAAAAGGCAGGAATTTATCATTATTGGGTATACAGCTCCCAATGGTTTACGTAAACATTTCGGCGCTTTGCTATTGGCTGTTTATAACGAACATGCCGATCTAATTCACGCAGGCAATGTCGGCACTGGGTTTAATCAAACAACATTGGCCGATATTAAAAATAAGTTAGATTTAATCGCTATACCTGAAAGCCCTACTACATTTCCATTTGCCGCTCCAAAAAATACCACATGGGTAAAACCCGTTTTAATTGCCGAAATTGAATTTGGAGAATGGACAAAAAGTGGGCATATCAGACATGCCGTATTTATAGGATTAAGAATGGATAAAAAACCTGAAGCAGTGGTAAAAGAGCATCTAACATCGGCGTTAAGTGCTGATGATAAACCTTCAGTGTTAAACAGCCATCTTAAAAAGAGGCCTGCTAACGCACTGTCAATCACTCATCCCGACCGCGTAATTGACGCTAAAAGTGGTATCACCAAACTAGACTTGGTTCGCTACTATCAATTGGTAGGTGATTTAATGATGCCACATCTAAAGCAGCGCCCTGTTTCTTTTTTAAGAGCACCTGGTGGTTTAGACGAAGAATTATTCTTTCAAAAACATGCAGATAATAAAAATTTAACTGGTGTAAAGAAAATCAATCAACCAGATGATAAACCTGCGTTGATTGAGATTAAGGATAAAGAAGGTATCGCATTTTCTGCACAGTGGAATGTCATTGAGTTTCACACCCACAACGGAAATTTATCGCTAGATAAGCCTGACCGCATGATATTCGATTTGGATCCTGGAGATAATGTGCAATGGCAGCAAGTGCAAGAAGCTGCACAATTAATGCGCGCTTTTTTATCGCAATTGCATTTACCTGCTTTTTTAAAAACCAGCGGTGGTAAAGGTTTGCATGTGGTCGTTCCCATTCAGAAAAAACACGATTGGGGAAAAGTTAAAACATTTTCGCAGACCATTGTCACCCATATGAGCAAAACCATACCATCTAGATTTGTCGCTAAAAGTGGCCCTAAAAACCGTGTTGGTAAAATTTTTATAGATTATTTACGTAATGACTTAGAGGCAACTACCGTTTGTGCTTGGTCTGCCCGCGCGCGTGCAGGCATGGGAATTTCTATACCTGTAAATTGGAACGAGCTTGAAAAATTGAAAAGTAGTGACCAATGGCATGTAGCTAATGCACACACCCGATTAGATAAAGGTAACGATCCATGGCAAAGCTATGCCGATTCCGCTGTAGATTTAAGTGATGCAATGACGTTGTTAAACGAAAATAAATAAGGAAAATCATGCCGCATGCTATTTGGAAAGGTGCTATCAGTTTCGGGCTAGTTCACGTACCCGTTACGCTATATCCAGCTTCGCAAGATGTCAGTATCGATTTTGATTGGCTAGACAAACGTTCTATGGACCCTGTGGGGTATAAGCGCATCAATAAAGTGACAGGTAAGGAAATTGAAAAAGAACATATTGTCAAAGGTATCAAGCAGGAAAATGGCGAATATATTGTGTTAAGCGATGAAGAAATTAAAGCTGCTTATCCCAAAACTACGCAAACCATTGAAATTGAATCCTTTGTAAAAGCTAGTGAAATTGATTTTAACCTGCTAGAGCAACCTTATTTTTTAGAACCTGGCACTAAAGCCGATAAAGTTTATACACTTTTGCGTGAGGCAATGAAACAGTCTGAAGTGATAGGCATTGCACGTGTTGTGTTGCACACAAAAGAGCACTTGGCTGCATTAATTCCTGTAGATAGTTGCCTCATGTTAAACACAATTCGCTGGGCTAATGAAATACGTACACCTCAAGATATTAAATTACCTGAAAATGGGAAAAAAACTCTGAAAGAAACTGAATTAAAAATGGCGATGCAATTGATTAAAGAGTTAACCAGCTTATGGAAACCCGATGATTACAAAGACACTTTTAGCCATTCTATTCATCAGTTAGTTGAGCAAAAAGTTAAAGCGGGAGAAGGCAAAACAGTCACCTCATTAGAAGATTCTCCTGACAGTACTGCAGATGCCAATGTGTTAGATCTCACAGAATTATTAGCTAAAAGCTTACAAAAAAGAAAATAACTCAATACACTTTTTTGATTTGAAAAAATTTAACAGTGGGAGAATCATATGAAAAAAGGCGCTCAAAAAAAATATAATCCAAAACAACAACAAACGCATAAGCCAGGGCTTGAAAGCCAAATGAACCCTGAACCAGAATTTATTAGTAAAGATTACTGTGCAAGCAATAAACTTAAAAACAAAGTGGCGCTTATCACTGGTGGCGATAGTGGGATTGGTCGCGCAGTAGCTATCGCCTTTGCTATGGAAGGCGCTAATTTAGCGATTCAATACTTAGATGAGCATGAGGATGCTGAAAAAACCAAGCAATTAATTGAGCAGACAGGTTCAACATGCTTACTCATTGCTGGTGATTTAAGAGATATGAATTTTTGTGAATCTATTGTGAAAAAAACCATGGCAAAATTTGGCAAGTTAGATGTACTAGTCAACAATGCGGCAGAACATTTTTCAAAAGATAACTTTAGTGATATTGATGCTGCCCAACTCACCGATACTTTTGCTGTGAATGTTTACCCACTGTTTTATGTAGTGAAAGCCGCGCTGCCTTATCTTAAAAAAGGTTCTAGCATTATTAACACCGCCTCAGTAACGGCTTATCGCGGTAGTGATCATTTGGTAGATTATTCTGCAACCAAAGGTGCGGTAGTGTCTTTTACGCGCTCTTTATCTAAGCAGCTCATTAAAAAAGGGATTTATGTCAATGCAGTGGCGCCTGAGCTGATTTGGACGCCACTTATTGTCTCAACATTTACGCCAGATGAAATTAAAAAATTTGGAACTAATACACCCATGGGCAGAGCGGGGCAACCCAGTGAAGTTTCACCGTGCTATGTGTTTTTAGCATCTGATGATTCTTCTTATATGTCTGGACAGGTATTACATCCAAACGGCGGTGAAATTATTAATGGTTAATTATAAGAAGTTATTACTTTGTGTAATAAAATGTTTGATTATTTAGCGCAGTCGCCCAAACTGTTTTTTTTTGTTCAAAGGCTTGTGTATTGGCAGGGCTAGTGGATGGAAGCCGCACCAATCTAAAATTTTTCAAATCTAGTGACATTGATACTAATCGTCTAAAACTATTTTCTGCCTCTGCACCACTGAAACAAATGCGCTTAATATGCGGATGTTGTTTGAAGAATAAGCCAAAATCATTAGGCACCCGTGTGCCGTTTACGATGTCACTATCAAGGCTGCCATGGCGTTCACAACTTTGCAAAACATCCCAAATTGCTATACCGTGGCTAATCACATTTTGTATTTTAACTTCATATGGAGATTCGGCACTGAAGCCATAAATACCGGCAATAATAGGCCAGAAACTATTACGCGGATGCGCATAGTATTGGCCAGCTTGCAGTGAAATTAAGCCTGGCATGCTCCCCAAAATAAGAGTTTTCGATGATTCATGCGCAATGGGGGAAAAGCTTTTTACAAGATTCATTATTCACTTATTGTCCCATAACAAGTAACAATTTTCTAACTAGGTGTTAAGTGAATATAAACTCTAAAAAACTTTAATTAATCATTTAATGTAGCCATATCAATCACATAGCGAAAACTCACCTCGCCATTATCAATTTCTTTAAATGCCTCATTGATTTCAGAAATTGGAATTACTTTGATATTGGCGGCAATATTGTGTAATGCACAAAAATCCAGTACTTCTTGTGTTTCTTCAATACTACCGATTAACGATGTACCTAATGTTTTACGATCAATTAAAATTTTACTCAGATCTAACGGCGCTTTTAGCGGCGCAATACAACCCACAATGGCAATAACACCATCCCTTTTTAATAAGGGAAAGTAAACATTAACATCATGCGGTTGTGGAATCGTGTTCAATATAAAATCCAGGCTATTGCCATTTTTTTCCATGTCAGCCTTATCCTCAGAAAAAATAACACGGTCTGCACCTAGCTCAAAAGCTGCATCCATTTTTTCAGAATTTGAGGTAATTACCGTAACATCTGCCCCCAAAGCGATGGCAATTTTTACCGCCACATGACCTAAACCGCCTAAACCAATAACACCCACTTGAGTGCCTTTCTCTACCTGCCAATATTTCATAGGCGAATAGGTAGTAACACCAGCACACAGCAACAGCGCTGCTGAGGCAGAATCTAATGATTCAGGAATGCTCAGCACAAACTTTTCTTTCACGACAATATTATTAGCATAGCCACCATAAGTGTGATGTTCTTTGGTGGGCTTTCTTTGATGGCTGTTATAAGTAGCTAAAAATCCTTCTTCACTCTCGCAGTATTGCTGTAAGCCTTCAGCGCAGGAAGGGCATATTCCGCATGAATCAATCATGCAACCCACGCCTACTCTATCGCCAATTTTGAATTTTGTAACTTGTGAACCTACACTAGCTACCCTACCAATGATTTCATGCCCAGGCAGGCAAGGATATAAAGTATTCTTCCATTCGTTTTTTACTTGATGCACATCCGAATGGCATACACCACAATATTGAACTTCGATTTCCAGCTCATTATCTTTAATTTCTTCTCGTTCAAATTCTAAAAGTTTTAAAGAGCTAAATGAGTGTTTTGCTGCATAACCGCGTGTTTGTATCATGATTATTACCTTTTCAAAATGATATTTTATGAAAAATAATTTTTGATAAAACTAGGTTAATCTCTGAATTATTAGTCAGTTTTAGACTACAGATAATTGTAAATAATTTAGTTATTACAGATACTTTGACAACTTACTAACCATTTAAAATGAAAAATTATTTAACTAACCACACACCCTCGCCATTTAACAAAAATAGGTGGCTATGTAGTTTATTTTCAACGTTAAAACCGCCTGTAAATTCACCAAATGATGGTAATAAAGTTATTTCTGGGCAGTGATACAAGCAAGGCAGCGTGATGCTTTGTCTACCTTTTCCCATTAAACGAAACACTGGGTGTACGTGACCTGCAATGACATGATGGGTTGCATGCGGTTTAGGAATATGCTGCAGCGCAAAATCATCCATCAAATAAGGCTCATTGACCACAGTAAACTCTAAATCTGCTGGGGGGTCTCCTGCATTTAAATCATGGTTACCGCGAATTAAAATACACTGCACATTGGCATGCTTAAGCCGCCAATTGCGTAACGCGGTAAGCGTAGATAACGCGTGAGATTTAGGCGCATGCAAAAAATCACCAAGAAAGATTAATTGCTCAACGGGATACTGATCAATAAGCACATCTAATCTTTTCAAATTATAGCTGGTAGTACCCTGTGGCACGGGCTGACCTAATGCGCGATAAGCAGCAGCTTTGCCAAAATGCGCATCAGCAATCAGTAGCGCCTTGTGATGCGGCCAATACAATGCTTTATCAGCCAGCACTAAAAATTGATGATGGTTAATGGTTAAGGCATGTTCTTTTTTCATTCTTACCACTTAATGTTTAATTTTATTTATTTAAAAGCCATGGCGCGGTTTTGGGTGAACAATTTTTGTACGTGGCAACCCCACTTTACGCACGCGTTCTCGTTTTTTATACACTTTTTCTTGCGTATTAAATTGCGTTTGCTGTTGTACTGTTTCTTCTGGCGCATAAGCGCCTGCGCCTGCGGCTTTTTCTAAATCTGCCACCATGCGTGCAATGCGGTCTGCCAGTTTTTCTGAACTACTACTTTCTCGAAGACGCTCAACCAATAATGGAAAAGCAAATGGTGTAGGTCTTTTAATGTGCATTAAATGTAATTTTTTTTGCGCTAAATTGCG
>JAYVFU010000008.1:0-6452 GCA_043772865.1 Methylophilaceae bacterium | reverse complement strand
CAAAAGCATTAGGCAATCGATTAATTGCCTGTTTTGGCTCGATTCTATTGTATTGGTATCACTTTAGTCACAACAACAAGCGGGTGGAAGTTGAAACTAACGACGACTCAATTGCCGCGCACTTTCTGCATGTATTACATGGTATGGCGCCATCTGCTTTGCATATCAAAGCCATGAACACTTCTCTGGTGTTATATGCGGAGCACGAATTTAACGCATCAACATTTACTGCACGCGTTGTGGCAGGCACTTTATCCGATATGTATTCTTGCATTACTGGCGCGATTGGCGCATTGCGTGGCCCTAAACATGGTGGCGCCAATGAAGCCGCCATGGAAATTATCGAACGATATAAAAATACAGATGAAGCCGAAGCTGACATCATGCAACGTATGGCACGCAAAGAAATTATTATCGGCTTCGGTCATCCGGTTTATACCATTGCAGATCCTAGAAATGAGTCAATTAAAGAAGTTAGCCATACGTTATGCAAAGATAGCGGCAATATGACATTATTTGATGTTTCTTCACGTATTGAAGAAACCATGTGGCGTGAGAAAAAAATGTTCCCTAATTTGGATTGGTACAGTGCTTCTAGCTACCACATGATGGGTATTCCAACTGGCATGTTTACACCAATTTTCGTGATTTCGCGAACGACTGGCTGGGTTGCCCACGTGATTGAACAGCGTATCGATAACAAAATTATCCGCCCAAATGCGGAGTATATTGGCCCAGAAAATCGGGCTTACGTTCCGTTAGAAAAACGATAATAGTCGCATCCACTGTAACAATATTCAAATCCGTCATTCCCACGAAAGTGGGAATCCATTTTGAAATTAACTACCATAAAATTACTGGAATCTTTAAATGTCTGCTCACATCTCCAACATTCGTCCCGCCCCAGACCAAGTCATTGTTGATATTGCCAATTATGTCGCTGATTATGAAATCAACTCAGCTGAAGCCTTTGATACCGCACGCAACTGCTTAATGGATACGCTAGGTTGTGGCTTTGAGGCGCTAGATTACCCCGCTTGTACCAAATTATTAGGCCCTGTGATTAAAGGCACCATCGTCCCCAATGGCGCAAAAGTACCTGGCACTTCATATCAACTAGACCCTATCTTAGCCGCTTTTAATATCGGCGCGATGATACGCTGGCTAGATTTTAATGACACTTGGTTAGCGGCAGAATGGGGACATCCCTCAGATAATTTAGGCGGCATTTTAGCCTGTGCTGATTATATTTCGCGCAAAAATGTGGTTGAAGGCAAAGCACCGCTCACCATTAAAGACGTGCTTACCGCTATGATTAAAGCGCATGAGATTCAAGGTGTATTAGCTTTAGAAAACAGCTTTAACCGCGTAGGTTTAGACCACGTTATTTTAGTAAAAATTGCTTCTACGGCAGTAGTGACTAAGTTATTAGGTGGTAATACAGAAGATATTATCAATGCCGTTTCTAACGCATTTGTTGATGGTCAAAGCTTACGCACTTATCGCCACAGCCCCAATACAGGATCACGCAAATCATGGGCGGCAGGTGATGCCACTAGCCGCGCCGTGCGCTTGGCATGGATGACATTACAAGGTGAAATGGGCTATCCATCAGCACTTACCGCCAAAACATGGGGGTTTTATGATGTGCTATTTAAGGGTAATGCGTTTAAATTCCAACGCCCTTATGGCTCTTATGTGATGGAGCAAGTGCTATTTAAAATAAGCTTCCCCGCTGAGTTTCACGCGCAAACTGCCGTGGAATGTGCTTTGCAACTCAATAGCAGCATTGGCAATAAGCTACAAACGTTGGAACAAATCGACGCGATTGATAAAATTGTCATCACTACACACGAATCCGCCATTCGCATCATCGATAAAACGGGGCCACTTGCTAACCCAGCAGACCGCGACCATTGCATACAATATATGGCTGCTATCGGTTTATTAACAGGCAATTTAACCGCTCAGGATTATGAAGACACCGTTGCCAACGACCCACGTATAGATGCGATTCGCAGCAAAATGGTATGCATAGAAAAAACCAAATACACACGCGATTACTTAGACCCTGAAAAACGATCTATCGCCAATGCCATACAAGTATTTTTTAAAGATGGCACACAATCAGATAATATCGCTGTGGAATACCCAATTGGGCATCGCCGCCGCCGTGGTGAAGGCATCCCCGAGTTAGTAAAAAAATTCAAAGTAAATTTGGCACGTAAGTTTGATGCTAAAAAGCAAGCGGATATTTTGGCGCTATGCTTAGATCAAGCTAAGTTAGAAGCGACAGCTGTAAATGTATTTGTGGATATGCTTGCCAAGCCTCTAGCTTTCGATAAGAATTAAGCGCCCTATTTTTTGTTTGCAATGATGAAGCTGAACTCCATATCTTTCTCCGCAGCTCCACGGGGTTCGGCAGTTTTCGCCGTGACATCGCTGAACGCTTCGGAGGTCATCAGCTTTTCGTCCAATGCAATTAAGTTGTCAGTACTGCCGTGAAAGCGTGTAATCCAGCGCTCGCCATCGGCATATAAACTGACTATGCGCACAGCATCGGTTGTCATAGTGCGTAGGATACTTGTAACCCGACCAGCGGGAGATTCGTCAGCTGGGGCATCAATATCTGGATGTCGCGCAACTGGCGGCGACGGAGAGATAGGCTCGAGCTTGGAAATTTGCGCAGAGTCCAAGCGCGACCATTCATAGGTAATTTCGCGCGTGAAAGGAATCCGTACATATTTACAACCATCGCCACACCATACCGAGAACTCCTGCCAACGTGCTACATCGGTACGGGTCACCAATTCGCCCCCAAGGTTTTTGGCAAAGTTAAGGGTCTTAACTAGTCCACGCCAGTCGGTGTCAGCGGAATTACGCATAGGTGTACCATTCGGCCAGTTGGATTTTAGCCAGCCTTGGTTACACTGGTAATCGCTAGCAGCTTTTTTAAGTTCTATTACTTTTTCGATTTTGGTGTCGTTACCTATTCCATACAGCTTAACCTGCAACGATTTTTGCAGATTACCCGAAATGGTCATAATATCCCAGGTACTTCGTACGCCCTCATCTTCATGAAAATATTGACCAGCCAGCGCTTGGTAAGCTACAGGATAGATTATTTGATATGTGCCAGAAGTGACTGTGGAACCAGAATAACCTGTGGGCGTAAACAATGAATCATGCTCAATTTTATAGGTACCAGCGATATCGGGACATAGTCCGTCGGGCGTGACGACGACGGGCTGCCAGTCTTTTGGGTAGTTGTCTTTACTACATCCTACAATTAGGGTGTACATCATCAGTAACGCTACGAATGATGCTTGGTGGCGAGATAGCCGAGTGTGCTTAATAAATTTTTTTATTATTATCCATTGATGTGTTAGGTTTCAACTAACTCACCCAGCCCTTTATCTACATGCTAGTTTTGTAGCAGGCATAGGATATAAAAATAAGGCTTAGGGTAAATTAAATCTTTTATGGGTCATGGATTTTCATGTAGCTTTGGCCATCTCCATTGAAATAGTTGTAAAAATAAAAGAAATTATAAACACTGACATTGATTTTACTGTTTTAAACCATGAAAGCTCTTTATCTTTAACTTTATTCAAGTCGTAAAATCGTGCCTTTTTAATATCATCAGCAATAGCACTTAACTTTATGTCGAATTCAATATCTACAATTATCTTTTTAAAGGATCTTTTGTCTTCAATTTGAATATAAACCCTGTAGAAAAAAAATATTATCGTAATGACGAAAGAAGCATTTTGCATCCCCTTGTCTGGGACACCCCAGCATCCTAGGGCGGCTAGAAACAACCAAACACCTTCATTATTCAG
Organism: Methylophilaceae bacterium; assembly: GCA_043772865.1. Classification (GTDB taxonomy): domain Bacteria; phylum Pseudomonadota; class Gammaproteobacteria; order Burkholderiales; family Methylophilaceae; genus JACMMS01. Next base: position 2,610 of record JAYVFU010000008.1, on the reverse strand, counting down.
TGAATTTTGATACTTTCGAATATGATTTTTAAACTCATAAATTTGACTTTTTAAGCTATCGTTGAGTATTGTTTCATTTTCATATAGAGTCATGATTTTATTAATACCTTAAAAATCAATCTGAACTGTTATATGGACTTGCGTTGCTCAAAGGTAAAGGTGAAAAAGTAGGTTACGCCAGCGGTTAATTTCTAATGTAATTTGGCATGAATTGATTTTATTATCAATAGCACTGGTATGCAAATAAAAGCTTTTTGCACACCCTACGACTAAGGTAAAATAATGCTTTGTTAATTTGCTATTTGAGCTTTTATGTCACTTACCACCCTCAACGCCCTGTCACCTCTTGACGGTCGCTATCAATCTAAACTTGATGCACTACGTCCTTACTTTAGCGAATATGCGCTCATTAAACACCGCGCATGGGTTGAAGTAGAGTGGCTTAAAGCGTTATCTGCAGCGCCTGCTTTACAAGAAATCGCGCCATTTAGTGTGGAAACCATAGCAGAGTTAGATTTAGCCATTGCTAGCTTTAGCGAAGCAGATGCGACACAAGTTAAAGCGATTGAAGCACGCACTAATCATGATGTAAAAGCACTTGAATACTGGCTAAAAGAAAAGTTTGAAGGCAACCCAGAAGTTAAAAAAGCCAGTGAGTTTATCCACTTTGCCTGTACTTCTGAAGACATCAACAACTTATCACATGGCTTAATGCTTAAAGGCGCACGTAACAATGTCATACTGCCATTTTTAAGCAATGTGATTGACCGTTTAACCGAGCTTGCCACGCAACTTGCTGACACGGCTATGCTATCACGCACGCATGGGCAAACCGCCTCACCTACCACGGTCGGCAAGGAATTTGCTAATGTGGTGTATCGTTTACAGCGCCAACAAAAGCAATTAAAAAACAATGAAATATTAGGCAAAATCAACGGTGCTGTAGGCAACTTTAATGCGCATTTATCTGCTTATCCCAATTTTGATTGGGAAAGTTTTGCACAAACTTTTGTCACTCATTTAGGTTTGACTTACAACCCTTATACGATCCAAATTGAACCGCACGACTATATGGCGGAGTTGTACGATACGCTAGCTCGTATTAACACGATTTTTATTGATATTAATCGCGATATTTGGGGTTATATTTCTGTCGGCTATTTTAAGCAAAAGGTAAAAGCTGGCGAAATTGGCTCATCCACCATGCCACATAAAGTTAACCCGATTGATTTTGAAAACTCTGAAGGCAATTTGGGTTTAGCCAATGCAGTGCTACGCCATATGGCAGAAAAATTACCAGTATCACGCTGGCAGCGCGATTTAACTGATTCTACTGTATTGAGAAATATGGGTGTAGGTTTAGGCTATACATTACTCGGTTATGATTCTTGCTTACGCGGCTTAAATAAACTCGAAGCTAATTTTGAAAAATTAGCCGCTGACTTAGATAACAGTTGGGAAGTGCTTGCTGAACCTATTCAAACCGTGATGCGTCGCTATGGTATTGAAAACCCGTACGAGCAACTTAAAGAGCTAACGCGCGGTAAAGGCGGCATTCATAAACAGTCTTTACATACTTTTATTCAAGACCTTAAAATTCCTGCAGATGCCAAGCAATTACTATTAGAAATGACACCTGCTAGCTACATTGGCAAGGCAGCTGAATTAGCTAAAAATATTTAATGAAAGTCGCTATCTTTAAAGTCGCAATCTTTAAAGTCGCTCTATTGAAAGTAGCTATGTGATCGGCAGTAAAGTGATTGGTTTTAAAAGCCATTTACGCAAGCTATTACCTGTTATAGGCTTGAGTTTGAGTATGCTTTTTTGCAGCTCAACTCAGGCTTATGAGCTACAAAAAACTTTATTAGCATCTAGCTTAATAGAAACAGATACTCATAAAGTTAATGAAGTGCAGGCTATTAGTAACGGGCAATTTAATCCTGATCAAACTAATAGCAATCAGCCTGACCTCGCAAAACCTAACAGCCCGACCACTCTCGATATAGACAACGCTTACTCGGTCACCATTAACGCACCAGATGATATTAAAAAACTGGTGACTACTTATTTAGAATTAATCGATAAGCTCAATAATCCACGGTTAACTCATGGTGAGTGGAAGCAGCTATTAGCCAAATCTAACAACGAAATTAAAGATTTATTAGCCACTGAGGGCTATTTTTCACCGCAAATTTCACAAACTGTGACTGGTCAGCACGCTGTATTTAATATTGTTTCAGGTAAGCCAGCACAGGTTAACCAAGTCAGCATTAGTTTTTTAGGCGATATTACACAGCCAAACAATTCAAATAATGGTAATGATAAAGCGCTTAATATTGATCGGCTCAAACGGCTATGGTCACTTAAACAAAATAGCGTGTTCAAGCAGGCGGATTGGTCTGAAGCTAAGAATAATTTACTCACAAAACTCATTATTCAACGCTACCCGCGTGCGACCATACAATCTAGTCTTGCAGTCGTTAACCCACAAACCAATCAAGTAGATTTAAGCGTGACGGTAGATAGCGGGCAAGCATTTTATTTTGGTCAACTAGAAGTAAATGGCTTAAATCGTTACCCTGAAGATATTGTGCGTAATCTCAATAAGAT
>JAYVFU010000007.1:0-6465 GCA_043772865.1 Methylophilaceae bacterium | reverse complement strand
ATGTTTTATTACTTATCTAAAGGGGCAATCATGAAAAAATATTTACTAGCACTTGGTTTGTTATCAATCACAAGTTTAGCAAATGCTAATCTTATTACTAATGGTTCTTTTGAAGATACGCATCAAGCAGCAGGTACTTGGAGTGTTTATAGTCATATTAACGGTTGGTCTACTACACAAGGTGATGGTATTGAAATACGTAACAATGTAGTTGGCACTGCGCAAGATGGCGTTAATTTTGTTGAGTTAGATTCAAACAACAACAGTGCAATGAAGCAAATCATTGCAACATCTGTAGGTGCTAGTTACAACTTATCTTTTTATTACTCACCACGTATTAATCAACCATCTAGCACTAATGGCATTAAAGTGTTTTGGGATAACACTTTGTTAGATGCAATTACAGCATCAGGCTTTGGTTTATCTAACAATAACTGGGTAATGTATACATTTAATGTGATGGGTACAGGTAGCGACGCGTTGAAATTTGCAGCATTTGGTACAAATGATTCGTTAGGTGGCAATATTGATAATGTGAGATTAACACCAACACCCATTCCAGCTGGGATTTGGTTACTAGCATCTGGCTTAGGTTTCTTGGGTTTTGGTCGTCGCAAATCTATTTAAACCAATGTTTTAAATGTAAGTAAAAACGGCATCTACAGGGTGCCGTTTTTGTTTTGAAATAAAGATATCGCTCGTCAAACCGCATTTTTTCTTGGTTTTATTTCCCCTAGCTTATTATTAGGCAGAATCAAATCGATTCATTGTAAAATGAGCGCATGAATTTAGAACAACTATTAACAAAGGCAAAATTAGGTGAAAAGCTAGCAATGCTCACCTGTTATGACGCAACGTTTTCGAAATTAATGGAGATGTCTGGCGTTGATATTTTACTAGTGGGTGACTCGCTAGGCATGGTGTTGCAGGGGTTTGATAATACGCTGCAAGTGAGTATGGCTGCCATGATCTATCACACTGAAATGGTTGCACGTGGTTGCAGCCAAACTTTTATTATGGCGGATATGCCATATGGCAGCTATGAAAATAATCCCCAATTAGCTTATCGAAATGCCGCAAAACTAATTGCAGCGGGTGCGCATATGGTTAAATTAGAAGGCGGTGGTGCTATGATTGAAACCGTTAATTATCTTTCCAAACGAGATATTCCTGTATGTGCCCATCTAGGTTTTACGCCGCAATCTGTACATCAATTAGGCGGTTATAAAATCCAAGGTAAAACGTTCCAAGAAGCGCAGAAAATTTCAAATGACGCAAAATTAATGAGTGAGGCCGGCGCTAGTTTTGTATTGTTAGAGATGGTGCCGGCAACGTTGGCTAAACAAATAACTGAAAGCGTTGAAATTCCCACCATAGGCATTGGTGCTGGCGTTGATTGCAGTGGGCAAGTGCTAGTACTGCAGGATTTAATGGGTATTTATACAGGCGTTGCAGATAAACATCCTAACGATCATAAGTCGCCACGTTTTGTGAAAAACTTTTTAACCGATGCCAAGAGCATACAGCAAGCAATAGTCAATTATGTGCAAGCTGTTAAAAACAAAACCTTTCCAGCGGCTGAACATAGTTATTAGTCTTTGACTGATTCAATGTATGAAAGTAACCACAAAATCATGGTGATATGATTTTCAGTTTAGTGCTTAAATCTTCAGAAAGACGTTGATGCTCGTTATAAAAACAATCGCGGCCTTGCGCCAGTATTTAAATCATCAAACTGAAATTGCACTGGTACCTACCATGGGTAATTTGCATGCTGGGCATATTCAGCTTGTTAAGCTGGCAAAAAAAAATAGCGCTTGTGTGGTGGTGAGCATTTTTGTAAATCCGCTGCAGTTTGGTGCTAATGAAGATTTAAATAGCTACCCCCGCACTTTAGAGGCTGATTGTGATCAGTTAAAAGATGCTGGTGCAGATGTTGTTTTTGTTCCTAATGTGGCTGAAATTTATCCAAATTTTAATGCAATTACAGCTGATTTGGGTCAAACCATGACCGTAGCACCGCCAGCTATTGCTAACGAGCTATGTGGCGCTACGCGCACTGGGCATTTTATTGGTGTAGCAACTGTTGTGCTAAAGCTATTTAATATCGTGCAACCAAATATCGCTATGTTTGGCAAAAAAGATTTTCAACAATTGTTTATTATCCAGGAGTTGGTTAAGCAGTTTAATTTACCAATTAACATAATAGCGGCTGATACCATGCGTGAGCCTGATGGTCTGGCGATGAGTTCACGGAATGGGTATCTAACAGCTAGTGAGCGTGCAGAGGCAAATAGGTTGCACAAAACACTTGAGCTGACGGTTGAAAATTTAGAGAAAAATGGCTTAGTAAAAATCACACAGTTTGAGCAAGCTGCAACACAACATTTAATTGCAGCTGGTTGGCAGGTTGATTATGTGTCGATTCGTGCGGTCAATACACTTCTACCAGCAAAATTGGATGACAAGCATGTGGTTGTTTTAAGTGCTGCCAGATTAGGAAAAACTCGCTTAATTGATAATATTGAACTTATATTGACATAGTATTAGCATAGCTAATTAGCGTTAATCAGTTGCAATTAATCAATCCAAAAGCTATGGTTAATCATAGGTAAATGGTTGAATTGCTTTAAATATTTAGAATAAATCAAGGTTTGCTTTATAATAGTTGGCTGAATTTTAATTACAGTTAAAAAGACTATGCAAAGAACTATGCTTAAATCAAAATTGCATCGTGTATTGGTAACACATGCGGAGTTGCATTATGAAGGTAGCTGTGCGGTCGATGGCATATTGTTAGAAGCAGCAGACATTAAAGAGTACGAACAAATTAGTATTTATAATGTAACTAACGGTGAGCGTTTTAGCACCTATGCTATTTTAGGCGAACGAGATTCAGGCATTATTTCAGTCAATGGTGCTGCAGCCCATAAAGCAAATGTAGGTGATATTTTGATTATTGCAAGCTACGCAAACTATAACGAAGCTGAACTCAACAATTTTCAACCGCAACTCATTTATGTGGATGAAAAAAATCGCAAGTTAGATAAGCGTAATGCTATTCCGATGCAAGCAATGTAAGTAACCAATAAGCATGTTAGCGGTTCAATATTAAGAGAGTAAAAAATGGAATTAGAAGCAATGAAACTAGCGGTCATTGACGCGCTAGAAGATGTAAAAGGGTTCGATATCACCGTGATGGATGTACGTAAGCTCACGTCGATGACAAGTTATATGATCATCAGCAGTGCAACTTCAAGCCGCCAAGCAAAAGCACTGGCCGATAACGTGCGTGAAAAGCTAAAAGAGCAAGGCGTTAATATTCGCGGTACTGAAGGTGAAAAAGAAGGTGAATGGGTGCTGGTGGATTTGAACGATATTGTGGTGCATGTGATGGTCCCAGCCACTCGTGCGTACTATAATTTAGAGCAGTTATGGGGTGAAACAGAAAGCCGCCGTAGTCATATAAAGTCGGATAGTTAATTTATTCAAATTTATTAGTATCAGTCGAATAACATTTCTTTTTAGCAATTGCTAAAACACTTAATGAAGCTTAATATCATCTCAGTCGGTCACAAAATGCCTGATTGGGTTGAATCAGCTTGTGCTGAATATATCAAACGCATGCCCCGCGAAGCTAGTATTGAGATAATTGAAATAAAGCCAGAGAAGCGTGCGGCAGGTAATAGTACAGAAAATATTCAAAGCCTTGAAGCTAAGCGTATTTTAGAGACCGTTGGAAAAACTTATTTAGTAGCTTTAGATGAACGGGGCCAAGAAGTGACTACTTTACAACTAGCTGATCGCATGAAAAATTGGCTCACTTTAGGTCGCGATATCACGCTAGTTGTTGGGGGTGCTGATGGCTTACACGACACTGTAAAACAGCGTGCAGACTGGATGTGGAGTCTTTCGAAACTCACATTGCCACACGGTATGGTGCGCGTGCTACTTAGTGAGCAACTTTACCGTGCCCATTCTGTAATTAATAACCACCCGTATCACCGCGAATAAACCCCACCATTAACTGGCACGCAACATGCTAACTCCTAAAATGTTAACTGATTGTCATCAAAAAAAGCGTTAAGTTGCCAAAAGCGCACCATATAGGATGCTAATTAAAATAACATGCACCACCAAGTTATCTTTTTGACGTCATTTATAGATGGGTTTACATGGACAATGAATGTTTAATTAAGCTGTCAAAGTTTTCAGTATTAGCTAGAAAAGTGATGGGCCCAGTGAATGCTGCTAAAATGATCAAAGATAGCGCATATGGTTTAGATGTATTTCAAAAAGTAGATGAGCTGGGTGATGAAGCGCTCATTTTGCTGTCATTAGATTTGCAAAGCATGCTAGGTATGCTAGAGAAAACGCCAGAGGTCAAGAAAACTGCAGTTAAGGATAAGTACCTATATGGTGCACGCGGCTAGTTTTTTGTTAAAAATTAATTTCAACTTTTTCGGTTGAAATGTTGCTAAATTTGTAACTTGTCTGACGTGCAAACACATAGTTAGTAATACAATACTTGCTTATAAGCTATCAGCTTAGGCCTTAACGAGTATTTTTATGTCTGCTTTATATCCACTTATCCAACAAAAAGCGTTAGTTTGGTTTCGTCGTGACTTACGCGATTATGATCATGCAGCGCTTTATCACGCACTTAAGCATAGTCAGCAGGTGTATTGCGTATTTATTTTTGATCAGGAAATTTTAGATCAACTTACCGATAAAGCAGACCGTCGCGTTGAGTTTATTTGGGAAAGCATAAAAGAGTTGAAGTTAGCTTTGCAAACCAATGGTGGCGACTTAATTGTGCAATACGGTATAGCCAGTGATCTGATTGTTCAACTTGCGCAATCATTGAAAGTAGATGCGGTGTTTAGCAACCGCGATTATGAGCCTAGTGCCATTAGTCGTGATGCCAAAGTTAAACAAGCCTTAGCTGATTTTGATATTGATTTTTATCAATACAAAGACCAAGTGATTTTTGAGCAAAATGAAATTTTAACCTTGGCAAGTAAGCCCTATGGTGTATTTACTCCCTACAAAAATGCCTGTCTAAAAAAACTTAATGACTATTATTTAAAGGCTTATCCTGTTGATTTATATGTAAAGAATTTAGCTAGAGTTGATGCGGTAGAAATGCAAAAACCGCTTTTAAGCTTAGAAGATATTGGCTTTACTCGTACTAATTTAAGTGCGCTTAAACTACCTACCGGCATTTCTGGTGGAGCACAATTGTTTGCAGATTTTTCTGAGCGCATCAGCCGCTATAAAGAAGCGCGCGATTTCCCAGCAGTTAAGGGCGTATCTTATTTGTCAGTACATTTGCGATTTGGCACAGTTTCAATTCGACATTTAGCCAGAACCGCTTGGCAAATAGGTGGCTTGGGTGCCGATACTTGGCTAAGTGAACTAATTTGGCGTGATTTTTATTTTCAGATTTTGTATCACAACCCACAAGTTGCTAATGGAAGTGCTTATAAATCAGAGTTTGAAACTTTACCGTTTTCTAATCATTCAGCTTATTTTCAAGCATGGTGTGAGGGTAATACGGGATATCCATTAGTAGATGCTGCTATGCGCCAATTGAACACCACGGGGTTTATGCACAATCGTTTACGTATGGTTGCCGCAAGTTTTTTAGTTAAAGACTTGTTAGTAGATTGGCGTTGGGGCGAACGCTACTTTGCACAAAAGCTCATTGATTTTGATTTAAGTGCTAACAACGGAGGGTGGCAATGGGCAGCCTCAACAGGTTGTGATTCTCAGCCTTGGTTTCGTATTTTTAATCCTATTACTCAAAGCGAAAAATTTGATGGTGCTGGTAAATTCATCCGTAAATATGTGCCCGAGCTTAATGCTTGTAACGATCAAGAAATACACGCACCCTGGCAAATTCCACCAATTCGATTGATAGCGATTAACTTATCAATTGGACGTGATTATCCTAAACCAGTTGTAGATCATGCTACACAGCGGACATTAACGCTAAGCTTATACAAAAATGGCAATACTAAAACATCAGCCAAAAATGTTTAAATGAGGCAGCGATTGTGTTGTATATTTACAACAAAAGCTCAATTGAGCTTACAGTACCAATTTTATTGGTAGACATAAATTGTTAAATCAGCAATAGTAAAGTTTGGTAATTACTATGTGGGTATTAAGAAAAAATGATAACATCCGTTAGTAAGATATTGCTTAAAATTAAAATATGAAAAACACTATGCAAATTAAATTTTTTAAACTATTAGCTACGCTTTTTTTAGTCATATTGGCTACAGGGTGCGCTACTCAAGGTAATAAAGATCCGATAGAAGGTATTAACCGCGGTATATATAAGTTTAATGATGTGACAGATAAGGCCATTATTAAACCAGTTGCAACTGCTTATAAGTATGTAACACCAGCCCCAATTCGCACGGGAGTTAATAACTTTTTTGGTAACATTAATAGCTT
>JAYVFU010000006.1:0-6467 GCA_043772865.1 Methylophilaceae bacterium | reverse complement strand
GAAAGCGGGTGGTATTCGTGCGATGCACCCTGCGGATTTAACCAGCTCACGCGAAAAATTATTTATGTTTTTAACTGGCTGGACAGGTGGGCCGCAGTTATATATTGAGCGTTATGGCCATCCTTTTTTAAGGGCTAAACACATGCCTTTTGCTATTGATGAGTCTGCGCGCGATCAGTGGATGTACTGCATGATTAGTGCGATGCATGCCTTAAAATTTGATGAAAAATTGATGGCTAACTTGGGTGCGCAATTACATGGCGTGGCTGATTTTATGCGTAATCAGTAGTTTTTTAACTTTGACTTTTGCAGGCATGTTCATTTAATTAAAAACTTCAATCTTCGTCATTCCCGTGCAGACGCGAATCCAGTTAAGTGTCTGACTAGCCTAGATTCCCGCCTTCGCGGGAATGACGAATACGATAGATTTTTTCTTTAATACATCCACTACTGTTATTAGCTCGCTTTTTTAAAACCACCTAGCAATGCCGCTACTGGTGCCTTTGATTTGCCCATTAAGCGCGTAGGATTAACTGGCTTAATTGCAGAGCCTGAAGGTTCGTAAGGTTTATCAAACCAAGGGTCATGCGCTACTTTTTGGCGTGGTGTTCTTACACTGCCATCATGTTGTTTAGATGTTTGCGCGCGATTAACTCTGGTGTTTTTATCGCCGCTAATTTTAGTTTCAGCGTTGTAACTCGCTGTTGATTTTTCAATCACCGCGGTTTCTTTACTAATTGCATGTTTAATGAGTTTTTCAATCTCAACTAAATACTTTTCTTCATCTGGTGAGACCAATGAAATAGCGGCACCAGAAGCACCCGCACGGCCAGTACGACCAATACGATGCACATAATCTTCAGGCGCGCTAGGGATCTCATAGTTGATGACCATAGGTAAGTCACTAATATCTAACCCACGTGCAGCCACATCAGTAGCGACTAATGTGGTGATTTTTCCTGCTTTGAACGCATCTAGTGACGCCATGCGCTCTTGTTGGCTTTTATCACCATGAATGGCATCGGCAGCAATACCTTCTTTTTCTAAGGCACGACTCAAACGGCTGGCGGTAAGTTTAGTTTTAGTAAAAATAATGACTTGGCTAACATTAACGTTATTGTCTTTATTTTTAAGGATTTGTATCAGTAACGCTTGTTTATCAGCTTGTGCAAGGTGATAAACTTTTTGTGTCACATTGTCAGAAGTTGCATTGCTCCTTGCTACTTCTATCAGTATTGGATTGGTTAAAAAATCATCTGATAACTTTTTGATTTCATTTGAAAATGTCGCGGAAAACATTAAGTTTTGACGCTGCTTTGGCAACTGCGCCAAAATACGTTTTAAATCAGGCATGAAGCCCATATCCAGCATTCTGTCAGCTTCATCTAACACTAACATTTGTACTTGACTGAGATTGATAGTTTTTTGTTCGATGTGATCTAGTAAGCGACCTGGTGTCGCCACTAAAATCTCCACACCTGTTTTAAGGTGCGGTGTTTGCGTTTTAATATCCACACCACCAAACACCACAAGTGAGCGTATAGCCGTATGCTTGGCATAGACTTTAACGCTTTCTTCCACTTGAATCGCCAACTCACGGGTAGGTGTGAGTATAAGCGCGCGGACTGGATGCTTGGCTGGGGATGTACTGCTACTTGATAACGGTAACAATTTTTGTAGTAAGGGTAACGCAAAAGCTGCAGTTTTACCTGTGCCTGTTTGCGCGCCTGCCATTAGATCACGTCCTTCCAATACCAGCGGAATTGCTTGTGCTTGAATTGGAGTAGGCGTGGTGTAACCAAACTCAGTTAGCGCTTTTAAAAGTTGCGGCGCTAAGCCGAGTGTGTCAAAACTTGCTGTCGTCATTAAGGTTGGGCTCTAATATTAACTTGTAGCATTTAACTTAAACGAAGCTACGAGTGCGTTTAGGAGCGCCATCGCCAGCTGGACTTGCATCACGGTTCGCATAACGTGCGCTGTTGCCGCTTGGCTCAGAACGTGCAGGACGTGAGTCGGTGCGAGCACCTTCAGAACGACCGCCACTGTTTGAACCAAAGCTACGACCAGGTTGGTTGCGTGTGTCAGTGCTGCGAGGAGCACTATCACGACCTGCATAGCTACGTGTATTGCCATTAACCTCTGCACGGTTACCACCTTCGCGGTTGCCATAGTTTTCACGTGAGCTTTCACGAGGTGCATTATCGCGTGCACCAAAGCCCGAGTTTGATGGACGACCAGCAGCAGCTCGGTCACCAAACGTACGGCCTTCAGTAGGGCGTGGGCTATCAGTACGGCCAGAACCATCGCGACCAAAAGAACGGCTTTCATTGCTACGGCCTTCGCCACGGTTAGAATCTGAGCGATTAGCATCAGAACGACCAGCGTCTGAACGAGCGCCATAACCACTACGCTCGTTGCCACGTGGTGCATAACCACCACTACCACCTGGTTTGTGACCAGGGCGTGAATTGCTATTACCACGACGACCAGATGGTGCATCACCCGTTGAAATTGCACGTTTTGGCTCAAATCCTTCAACTACAGCGGCTTCTAACTTGTTGCCAGTGTACTGCTCAATTTTACGTAAAATATGGCGGTCCATATTAGATGCAAAAGAAATTGCAATACCAGATGCGCCAGCGCGACCAGTACGACCAATACGGTGTACATAATCTTCAGCAAATTTAGGTAAATCGTAATTAATCACGTGCGTAATACCGTTAATGTCGATACCACGCGCAGCTACGTCTGTTGCTACTAATACTTTTACATCCCCATGACGTAATTTAGTAAGTGTACGGTTACGAGCACCTTGTGTCATATCGCCATGAAGCGCTGCAGTTTTATGGCCAGCAGCGTATAAGTCTTCTGCTAATACATCTGCATGACGTTTTGTTGAAGTGAAAATAATGGCTTGGTTAACGCCAGGTGCAATCAATAGATGTTCTAACAATTTGTTTTTGTGCGTCATGTCGTCAACATAATGCAAACGTTGCTCGATGTTCGCGTGCTTTTCTTTTTGTTGTGCAACTTGAATCGTTTTTGGGTTGCGTAAAATATCGCGCGCAATACGACCGATGTTGCCATCTAATGTGGCTGAAAATAACAATGTCTGGCGCTCAACTGGCAACGCGTTACAAATACGCTCAACATCAGGCATAAAGCCCATATCTAACATACGGTCAGCTTCATCTAAAATCAACATTTGTAAACGTGATACGTCAATACGACCACGCTCAAGGTGATCAATAAAACGACCAGGTGTTGCCACTAAAATATCGAGTGGTTGTGATAATAATTTGTTTTGTAGTGGGTATGGCATGCCACCAACGATACTAACAGTACGAGCGCGGATGTGTTTGCCGTAGTTACGCGCTGAGTCATTTACTTGCGCTGCAAGCTCACGTGTTGGCACTAATACTAAAATACGTGGACCACGGCTGTTTGAAGCATGTGGTGTCGCTAATAAATTAAGTGCTGGCAGCATAAATGCTGCTGTTTTACCTGTACCAGTTTGTGCTGATGCCATGATGTCATTGCCAGCTAGCACTTCAGGAATGGCTTGTGCTTGGATAGGCGTAGGTATGGTGTAACCAGAATCTTCGATTGCACGTAAGATTGATGGATGTAAATTTAATGATGCAAATGTCAAAATAATTCCCTAATAGAAAAAATATAAAAGGGCGCAAGCAATACGAATATAAGTTGAGGCTACAAGTGATTAGCAAATTGTTTAGTAAAACTAAATCAAATTTTGTTTAGTACTTGTTTGCAAAAAACAATATAAACGCAGAAGAAAAATCTAAATACTTAATGATTTGTTTAAAACTTCTTTACCGGCGCACGGGCATAGCCACTAACCGATAAATAGATAAGTAACTTCAAAACTTCACGAGTTACAGATAGGTCAGGGCAATGAGTCGAAAGGTTGTTTAATTAATTTAACAAACCTAACGGAGTGCGCAGTATAGCTATTTCTAATGTAAAGTCAAATGCAATTTTAATTGCAGTTGAAATTAGTGTGTGCTTAGAAAGGTAACTTAACATACGTTTTATTACTTGCATCTATATATGGAATAATCTCGTAACTAAAAAACCTATGATGGAAAGTTTAGAATGCTCAGCTACAAAAAAATCAAACAAATTTTATTTGTTATGGCTAGTACTTTTGCGACAGTATTTTTAGTCGCTTGCTCACCTATCAAAACCCTCAATGTGTTTGTTCCAGATGAAGGCTATGAACAACGAAAAGGGGTGCCTTATGGTGAATTGCCGCGTCAAAAAATGGATATCTACCTTCCTCAAGGTAATACTCAAGTTAAACGAAAAGTAGTGGTGTTTTTTTACGGCGGTAGCTGGGAATCAGGGGCGCGTGAAGACTATAAATTTGTGGGTGAGGCTTTAACTTCAAAAGGATTTATTGCGGTGATTCCCGATTATCGTATTTATCCAGAAGTTAAATTTCCAGGCTTTATGGCAGATCCAGCTAAAGCTGCCGCTTGGGTAAAGTTACATGCTAACGAATTTGGTGGGGATGCCGAACATATTTTTTTAGCGGGACATTCCGCAGGCGCACATATTGCCGTCATGCTGAGCGTTAATCCAGAATATTTGGCAGGTGAAAATCTTAACTATAGTGATTTTGCGGGCACCATAGGTTTAGCTGGTCCTTATGATTTTTTACCTTTGAAAAGCCAGCGTTTGAAAGATATTTTTGGTGCTGAAAGTGAGCGGTGGAAATCACAACCAATTGAATTTGTCACTGGTAAAAATCCGCCCATGCTTTTATTAGTGGGTTTAAAAGATACGATAGTGGCACCTTTTAATACCTTTAATTTGAGCGCTAAGATAAAGGCTAAAGGGGGCTTAGTAGAAGTAATTGAGTTTCCAACCTACGGCCATATTGATATGGCGGCAAAGCTCGCTAAACCGCTACGTTCTAATGAAGAGTTGCAGGCTATCGTAGACTTTATTAATAAACATTAGGGCTATTAAATATTTCTATAAGACGTGCTAATCAAAAGTGATTGATATCATCTGTATGAAATTGAGGGTTTAGTAAATCCCGAGCATATTCAAATATTCATTTTGGTAAGCAAGTTGCCACCGTACTTTTGTGGTAAAATCGCCGCCTTTCAATGACTGGCAGTAAACCAATGTCCCGCAACCTCAGAAATATCGCGATTATCGCCCATGTTGACCATGGTAAAACGACCATGGTAGATAAACTTTTACAACAATCAGGCACTTTTGCTGCCTACCAAGCAGTTACAGAACGTGTGATGGATTCTAACGATCTTGAAAAAGAGCGTGGAATTACTATTTTGGCTAAGAATACTTCAGTGATTTATGAAGGTACCAAAATCAATATTGTAGATACTCCAGGCCATGCTGACTTTGGTGGCGAAGTAGAGCGTGTATTAGGTATGGTAGATGGCGTTGTATTGTTGGTAGATGCGGTAGAAGGTCCAATGCCACAAACGCGTTTTGTGACTAAAAAGGCGTTAGCACTTGGTTTAAAACCTATTGTTGTTATTAATAAAGTGGACCGTCCAGGTGCGCGTACAGATTGGGTGATTAACCATACCTTTGATTTGTTCGCAAATTTAGGCGCGACTGATGAACAATTAGATTTTCCAGTGGTTTATGCCTCTGCTTTAAACGGCTTTGCCATGTTAGATATGAAAGATACATCTGACAATATGCGCCCGTTATTCGAAACAATTTTAAGCCATGTAGAACCACCAGCGGGTAGCAGCGATGCACCTTTGCAAATGCAAATCTCAGCGCTTGATTACTCTACATACACTGGACGTTTAGGTGTTGGCCGTGTGGTCAATGGTCGTATTAAGTCAGGCCAGGCAGTGGCTGTGATGAATGGCGATAAACAAGTTGGTCTAGGTAAAATTAACCAAGTACTAGGATTTGTAGGTTTAGAACGCGTGCCAGTTGAAGAGGCAGAAGCGGGCGATATTATTATTATCTCGGGTATTGATGAAATTGGTATTGGGTTCACGATTGCAGATCGTGAAAAACCAGTTGGTTTGCCGGTCATGGGTGTAGATGAGCCTACATTGACGATGGACTTTATGGTGAATTCATCACCACTAGCAGGTACAGAAGGTAAATTTATTACTTCACGTCAAATTAAAGATCGTCTAACCAAAGAGCTTTTGGTTAACGTGGCTTTACGTGTTGAAGATACAGATGATACAGATGTCTTCCGTGTTTCTGGTCGTGGTGAGTTGCATTTAACTATTTTATTAGAAACAATGCGTCGCGAAGGTTTTGAATTGGCGGTAGGTAAACCTAAAGTTGTTTACCGTGAAATCAATGGTGAAAAATGTGAGCCGTATGAAATTTTAACAGTGGATTTAGAAGATGATAACCAAGGTGCTGTGATGGAAGAACTTGGTCGCCGTCGTGGTGATATGCTCAACATGGAGTCTGATGGTAATGGTCGCACG
>JAYVFU010000005.1:0-6507 GCA_043772865.1 Methylophilaceae bacterium | reverse complement strand
TTAAGCATGGAGAGCCAATAAATATTGAATAGGCATGCACTGTAAGCAATTCTTTAAATAATGTAAAAGAATGATATTCAATATATTTATAATAAAATAGAATATAAAGATCATTCAATAGGTTTTTCTTCTTGCCTTGATTTTTTTATAAAGACTGGTGTATATTGAAGTTTATGTATTGAAGTATTGAATTTAAAAAACGCAAAAATATTAGACAAACCTAATTAGTAATACCAAATAACCCATAGTTAGCATGTGCTGACCGGACAACCGGAAGCCAGTGTGTCCTGAGGACCGCTGGCTTTTGTTTTGTCCTTTACTTTTAATCATGACTAATTTTTAAGAATCAAGAATGATTGATTAGAGATGAATATCCCTATGAATAACAACGATTTAGGTATTAGTCAAATTGTTACAGCGTTACGAGATGTGCGCTTGGCTTCTCTTGAAAATAGAAAGCGCAGCAATAAACCGCCAAAATTACCGTCCCGTAAAGCCTTGGCGGCAATTGTAGATGGGTTAGCAGCGGCTTTATACCCCAACAGGTTGGGTCTGCCAGATTTAAAAGAAGAAGGTTTAGATTATTTTGTTGGTCATACACTAGATGTTGCCTTGCGTGAATTATTGCAGCAAGTAAAGTTAGAGTTGAATTTTGTTGCAGATGCCAAAACTGATGCGGACAACAGCCCAGTAATAAGCGGCGCAGAAACTACTAGCGCAGCATTACTAGTGCGCCAGTTTGCCAGCCAGCTACCCAGCATCCGCTTGCTGCTAGATACTGATATCCGCGCCGCCTTTGAGGGCGACCCAGCCGCGAGAAGTATAGATGAAGTACTAGTGTGCTACCCAGGCATTACTGCCATTATTCATTATCGTTTAGCGCATATTTTGCACACGCAAGGCTTACCACTGATTGCACGCATGATCACAGAAATCGCCCACTCTGCAACGGGCATTGATATTCACCCTGGTGCGAAGATTGATGAACAGTTTTTTATTGATCACGGCACAGGTGTGGTGATAGGAGAAACCACTATTATTGGCAAACATGTGCGTATTTATCAAGCTGTCACGTTAGGTGCAAAGCGCTTTCCTACTGACGAACAAGGCAATTTAATTAAAGGCAATGCGCGCCACCCTATTGTAGAAGACGACGTGGTGATTTATGCAGGCGCCACTATTTTAGGGCGCATTACGATTGGTCGCGGTACAGCAGTTGGCGGTAATGTATGGCTGACACATAGCGTGCCAGCAGGCAGTAATATTACCCAAGCGCAAATGCAGGCTTCGCCAATTGACAATATATCAACGCAGCCACCAACTGCTATACAAAATCACTAATTTTAAAAATCACTACTTTTAAAAATTAAACCTTAAATTTAAAACATTTTTTTCACAACCAATTTTAACCAATATTAGGAAATTGACCATGGCAGAGAATCAACAAAACCAAACCGCATTAGGCGACGTAGCGGCCCGTACGCTAGCCAATGCCACCAAAACAGTGCCGATGCTGAGCACCATTTCACCACGCTGGTTAGTGCACTTAATGCACTGGTTGCCAGTAGAAGCAGGTATTTACCGCGTAAATAAAGCAAAAGACCCAAGTGCAATTGAAGTCGATTGCTCTGCTAAAGATGAACGTGAACTACCAGCCACATTTGTGGATTATGAAGAATGGGGTCGTGAATATGTACTCAATGCGGTAAATACTGTTGTAGATGTGCATACACGGGTGTCTGACTTATACAGCAGCCCGCATAATCAAATTAAAGAGCAATTGCGCTTAACGATTGAAGTTGTAAAAGAGCGCCAAGAAAGCGAACTGATTAACAACAAAGAATATGGCTTGTTGAATAACGTAATAGATTCACAAAAAGTGCAATCACGCACAGGCGCACCTACGCCAGATGATTTAGATGAATTACTCGCTAAAGTGTGGAAAGAGCCTGCGTTCTTTTTAGCACACCCGCAAGCTATCGCCGCATTTGGTCGTGAGTGCACACGTCGTGGCGTCCCCCCACCAACCGTTTCATTATTTGGTACGCAATTTCTAACTTGGCGCGGTGTGCCGTTAATTCCAACAGATAAATTACGTGTTACTAACGGTAAAACTAATATTTTATTATTACGTGTGGGTGAAAGCCGTCAAGGTGTGGTTGGCTTATATCAACCTAACTTACCAGGCCAGCAAACGATGGGCTTATCAGTGCGCTTCATGGGCATCAACCACAAAGCCATTGCTTCTTACTTAGTTTCTTTATATTGCTCATTAGCGGTATTAACCGATGATGCAATTGCAGTGTTAGAAAATGTCAGTGTAGGCAACTACTATGATTACAAATAACAGCCATTTATCCGCGATGGACTTATCTAGCTTTGAGCCAGAAGCGATTCTGGCAAGCTTGCCAGGAGAACATCCCAAAATGGCAGCAGCTTTGGCAGTTGGCCGTGAAGCTAGCCAAACTGGTCACTTAGATGTAGAGGAACTGAGTCGAATCGCGAATGAAATGTATGCAGAAGGCTTTGCACAATTTTCATCTGGTGGTTCGGCTTCCTTTCCACAGCAAAAAAGTGCTGCTGGTATTCCTTCAACTGCGTCATTCTCTGATAGTGGCAATACATTAGAACAATCATCGCCGCCACCTACTCAGGTAACTAATGATGCCCTTCTAACAGGATTTACCTTGCCTACAGGTTTTGAATCACCTATTAGCTTGCCTTTTTCTTCTGACATTTACACTGTTGATCACCATGTACAGGCTTTGAGCAAAATTTTAGGGGAGCTTAATACAACGCCTCATCAGGCTAATAACTTGGCAAATAAGCCCAGTGCACAACATGGCAATTTTTATTTTTTAGATAGCTTTCAGCCAATTAGTCATCAACAAATTGCGCCTACTGCACATCCTGCTTTTGATGCCAACTTAATCCGCAAAGATTTCCCAATTCTCAAAGAATTGGTGAATGGGCGGCCATTGATTTGGCTGGACAATGCAGCCACCACGCAAAAGCCACAAGCCGTGATTGATAGAATCAGTTATTTTTATCAGCATGAAAATTCTAATATTCACCGTGCAGCCCATGAAATAGCAGCACGCGCTACCGATGCCTACGAAGGTGCGCGCGAGAAAGTACGGCGCTTTATTAATGCCCCGTCAGTGGACAATATTATTTTCGTGCGTGGCACGACTGAAGCGATTAATTTAGTCGCTAAAACGTGGGGTAAAAAGCATCTAGGTGATGGTGATGAGATCGTTATTTCACATCTTGAACACCACGCTAATATTGTGCCATGGCAACAATTATGCTCAGAAACAGGCGCAAAATTACGCGTAGCGCCAGTAGATGATAGTGGCCAGATTTTATTGGCTGAATATCAAAAGCTGCTCACATCACGCACTAAGCTCGTGTCATTTACGCAAGTTTCAAATGCATTAGGCATAGTAACTCCAGCAGCTGAGATGATACAAATGGCTCACAGAGTAGGTGCCAAAGTCTTGCTAGATGGCGCACAATCGGTTTCGCACATGCGCACTGATGTGCAACAACTTGATGCCGATTTCTTTGTATTTTCTGGTCATAAAGTATTTGGTCCAACAGGTATAGGCATACTGTTTGGCAAGCCCGAATTACTTGCTGATATGCCAGCCTGGCAAGGTGGTGGCAATATGATACAAGATGTCACCTTTGAAAAAACTGTGTATCACACCGCACCTGCCAAGTTTGAAGCTGGCACAGGCAATATCGCAGATGCCGTTGGTTTAGGTGCGGCCATTGATTATGTAGAGCGTTTAGGTATGGATAATATCGCTCGTTATGAGCATGATTTATTGGTATACGCCACAGCAGCTTTATTAGAGGTTCCGGGTATTCGGTTGATTGGTACAGCAAAAGAAAAAGCGAGTGTGTTATCTTTTAACTTGCCTGGCTTCAAAAGTGAAGAAGTGGGTGCAGCGTTAAATCAAGATGGTATTGCAGTAAGATCAGGGCACCATTGCGCGCAACCAATTTTGCGTCGTTTTGGTGTTGAAACCACGGTGCGTCCATCTTTAGCGTTTTACAATACGTATGCTGAGGTTGATGTATTAAAAACTTCTTTATTACGTATTGCCTCAACTAGAAACGCGCATATTTAATCTAAAGCTTTAGATGCTCCATAAAAAAATCCAGCGGCCTGTAAAGGTTAGCTGGATTTTTTGTATAAGAAATCAATTTTTGGTTTAAATTTACTGGGCGCGATTAAGTAATGCAGTGCCATGATTGATCACTTAATCATAAAGTAATTCCATTCTTACTTGCCTTCTAAACGAACGCGCTAGCTCAGTGTTGATTTGCAATGTTCATGCAATTTAAAGACCGTATTGGGCTTTACGGGAGGGGTTGGAATTGCGGACCAATGGCGGGGTGATGCCAAAAATCCTAACGAGTGGCGTGACACACACTTTAAAATAACTGGTCCTGTTGTAGGTCAAATGCAAGCGGTATTTCTGGATAATTGGATCAAAGCAAAAGGACAAGTGCTGCACAATGTAAAGTATTTTCCATCTCTTAAAATGACTGGCACAATGCCAGCCCAAATGTTTAGCAGCTCCCCTAATGGAGGAGGTGATTCAATGGTGCTTATGTATGCATTGGCAATTACCGCAGCTAAAGAATCGATTGATATATCAAGTGCATATTTTGTGCCAGATATATTTTGTACGAATGCATTAATTGCTGCTGCCAAACGTGGTGTTAAAATTCGCATTATTACTCCAGGCAAATATATAGATACTAAATTAGTTCGTAGAGTATCACGTGCAGGATGGGGTGAAATGCTAAAAGCGAATATTACTATTGCAGAGTATTCGCCCACGATGTACCACTGCAAGGTAATAATTGTTGACCATCTAATTGTTTCAGTAGGCTCTACTAATTTTGACAATCGATCATTTAAATTAAATGATGAAGCGAATCTGAATGTTTTGAATGAAACATTTGCTAAAGAACAAACTAAAATTTTTGATTCCGACTGGATAATGTCGGCTCAAATTACTTACCAACAATGGCTAGACAGACCTTTTCAAGAAAAGATATTTGAAAAAGTCTCAAGCATATTTAGTTCTCAGCTTTAAGCAGTTTTAAAAAAATAAGTGAAAAATTTCGAATTATACAAAGTCGTATCATCTAGTGCCATTAAGAACAATTGCCAGCTAGTGCTAGTTTTCATAACAATAAATTTAAATAGATGATGTTGTTAAGAAATAATCTTTTTTTTATAAGGGGATTGCAGTGTCTGAATGTAGTGCGACATCGGCCCCAACACTATGTTGTGGTTCATGTAAATATGCCATAAGCATTTATGTATTGGTAATCTCGACTATTTTCTTGGCAATGTCTTCTGGTGGTAAGATGAAATCAATACAACCACTATCAATTGCGCTCTCAGGCATGTCTGACTGAATTGCTGTACTCAATTTTTGCGCGATTGTAATTCCGCCTACATCTTTTATCCCACAGAGTGCCGCCGCACCGTCACCATCATAGCCAGATACAATAATAGCAATTAATTGACCGTCCCAATGATGCTTTAAAGATTGCAGAAACACAGTAATAACGTCAGGCCAGCCTCTGGGTTTTGAGATTGGCTTTAGTTTAAACTTACCACGAAAGACATGTAAATCTCTATTAGGAGGGATTATGTACACTTGATTAGGTTCTATAAACAAATCTTCAGTGATTAAATTCACTTGCATTTTTGTGTAATTAGGAAGGATCTTATGCAATAAGGTGGGCATCGTTCTTACATGATTAACAATTACAACGGCAACACCCATATCAAAAGGAAGATTTTTCAATAATTTAATGTACGCATCTAGACCACCAGCTGAGCCACCCACACAGACTAAGGGAAATTTTGTCATTGTAAGATTCAATTTAATAATTAACTTTATAAAGTTTGAGTTTATATGAGTTCAAGTATTCCATGACTTCTAAGAAAAATAATCTTTGAAATCATTCATGAGATGAATCGATTAAGCGTTCGCTAAAGGCAGAAAGCATTGACATAAACGGCAGTATCAAAATGAAAGCTCGCCCATTGTGACTTTGGACTTCACTCGTTTCAATAGACATATCATGATGTCGAAACCGGAATGGAGAGTTAATAAAGAAGGACATCAGATATATGGCCGAATTTAAGGCTGAAGCTATCAAACAAATAACAGAACGTGGTCACAATACTGCAGAGGTTGCAGAGCGTTTAGAGATATTCACTAAAAGTATTTACAAGTGGATTAAAGAAGCTGAGCTACAAAACCAACCCATAGTGAATAAAGATGTGATGGCTTAAAACAAGAAGTCATTCGATTGAATAAAGCCTTAACATGTGCCACAGAAGAACGTGACATTTCTAAAAAAGGCCGCTGAGTATTCAAGGGGTCAACGCAACACTTAAACTTATGCTATAGAGCAAAGGAGTGTTGTATGACCAAACGAATCAGAAAAACATTTACTGAAGAAGAG
>JAYVFU010000004.1:0-6562 GCA_043772865.1 Methylophilaceae bacterium | reverse complement strand
CACGATAGTTTACGTTGAGCCGAGCCAAGTCAATATCGAATTGTTGTGGCAGTTGAAAAAGTGAGAAGTAGTTTTGCATGGTTTATTCTAAGTTTTACAAAACATAAAAATAGATTCCCACTTTCGTGGGAATGACGCGTGTAGAATTGAGCTAACTAACTAACGTACTGACTAATTAATGCATTCACTTATTAAAGTGATTGCTAAACTGTAAAGCTCTCACCACAGCCACACTCATCTTTAACGTTAGGGTTGTTAAATTTAAACCCCTCATTGAGGCCTTCTTTGGTGAAATCTAGCTCAGTGCCATCGATATAAACCAAGCTTTTTGGGTCAATAATCACTTTAACGCCATGTTGCTCAAAGACTGCATCTTCTGTATTCATTTCATCTACAAACTCTAATGTATAAGCCATGCCAGAACAGCCTGTGGTTTTAACACCCAAGCGCAGACCAATGCCTTTGCCACGATTGCTCATGAATTTTTCAACACGTTTTGCAGCAGTTTCTGTGAGTGTAATTGCCATTTTAACTTTCTAAACTTTACTTAACTTTTACCTATCACTCTGTGCCAGGCAAAAAGTCTAGCCCAGCCATTAGGACGATAGCTAGTTATTATGCTGCTTGCGCTGCCGCTAATTGTTTAGCTTTAATATCTGCAACAGCCGCTTTGATGGCATCTTCAGCAAGCACTGAACAATGAATTTTTACTGGTGGTAAGGCAAGCTCTTCTGCAATAGCAGAGTTCTTAATCGCATAAGCCTCGTCCACCGTTTTGCCTTTTAGCCATTCTGTTACTAATGAGCTAGAGGCAATGGCTGAGCCGCAACCATAAGTCTTGAATTTAGCATCTTCAATAATGCCATCATCATTAACCTTAATCATTAACTTCATCACGTCGCCGCAAGCTGGTGCACCCACCATGCCTGTACCTACTTGTGGGTCATTTTTATCTAATGAACCTACATTGCGTGGGTTTTCGTAGTGGTCTAATACTTTATCGCTATATGCCATGATATTTCTCCTATACGTATTTGAATTTGAATTGCTTCACAAACTCTGCGTTAACTGCATCTTGCCGTACTTTTTGTACTGTCTTCGGCTTGTCGCCTTGATTTTGCTTCCCAGTTCAAATTCTGTTGCTTCAAACTACTTATTTACTAAACAGATTATTTAATATTTGTTTGTATAGCAAGGCGGAAGGTTGCGCCGCTTAGTTTTCTAAGCAAGCATCCTGACAACGCCGCTAGGCGAACAAAGATAAATAATCTAGTGGGCAGCCCATTGGACTTTGCTGATATCAATCCCATCTTTGAACATATCCCAAAGTGGTGATAATTCGCGTAATTTATCTACTTTGCTTTTCAGTAGTGCAATGGTGTAATCCACATCAGCTTCTGTGGTAAAACGACCAATTGAAAAACGAATCGAGCTATGCGCCAATTCATCACTACGACCCAAAGCACGTAATACATAACTTGGCTCTAAGCTTGCTGAAGTACAGGCAGAACCGCTTGAAACTGCAATATCTTTCACCGCCATAATCAGCGATTCACCTTCGACATAATTAAAGCTGATATTTAAGTTATGTGGCACGCGGTGGTTTAAATCGCCATTCACATAAGTCTCTTCAATTTCTTGCAAGCCATGTAATAGTTTATCGCGCAGTATTCGAATTTTAACATTTTCTACTGCCATTTCCTCACGTGCGATTCTAAAAGCTTCGCCCATGCCCACAATTTGATGGGTAGCTAGCGTGCCAGAGCGCATGCCGCGCTCATGACCACCGCCATGCATCTGTGCTTCTATGCGAATACGTGGTTTACGACGCACATACAGCGCGCCTATGCCTTTAGGTCCATAAGTTTTATGGGCACAAAAGCTCATCAAATCGACAGGTAGTTTTTCTAAATCAATCTCAACCTTACCCGTTGCCTGTGCCGCATCTACGTGAAAAATAATCTTGTTTTCACGACAAATATTGCCAATTGCAGTGATATCTTGAATCACACCAATTTCATTATTGACTAACATGACAGATGCCAACACGGTGTCAGGACGTATCGCTGCTTTAAATTTTTCTAAATCTAGCAAGCCATCTGGTTCTGGTTCTAAATAAGTGGCAGTAAAACCTACACGCTCAAGTTCACGCACTGCGTCAATCACAGCTTTGTGCTCAGTGGCTACTGTAATAATATGTTTGCCTTTGCCACTATAAAAATTTGCCGCGCCTTTAATGGCTAAGTTGTTAGATTCAGTTGCGCCAGATGTCCAAACGATTTCACGCGGATCTGCACCGACTAATTTTGCAACTTCTTCGCGTGCGTTTTCAACGGCTTTTTCTGCTGTCCAGCCATAAGGATGGCTGCGTGACGCTGGATTACCAAAATGCTCAGTAATAAATGGAATCATTTTTGCAGCCACGCGAGAATCTACTGGCGTAGTGGCTGAATAGTCCAAATAAATTGGCTCACGTTCGGTGTGATGCGTAGCTAATGCACCTTTTGTTTCTAACTCTAAATTTTCCGGTTTTAAATCTTGAAGCACTGCTGACATTTTATTTCCTACTCTAAAGTAAACGTTTTAGCCTTTAAGCGGCTTTTATGTTAGTTGCAAATGTGTCAAATTGCACACCAGTCATTTGTTTTAATCGTTGTAATTCTTGCTTAAGTACGACCAAAAAGTGGTCTACTTGTTCTAAAGTATTTGTAGGTTTTTGATTAGCACCAAAACTCACACGCACCGCGCCACGCGCGACATCTGGTGATATTCCCATCGCCAACAACACATGGCTTGGTTCCGTACTATCACTAGAACAAGCAGAGCCGCTTGCGACTGCAAAACCTTTGCGGTCTAATGCCATCACTAATGTTTCACCTTCAATATTAGGGAAGGCAAAGAAGCTGGTGTTAAGTATACGGGCTGCTTTGTTGCCAAACATAAACGCACCCATTTGCACTAAGCCTTGCTCTAAGTGGTCACGTAAAGCTTTTGTCGCGCTAGAGCGTATACTTAGTTCACTTATGGCTAAATCACAAGCCGCACCAAAACCTACAATAGCTGCGACGTTTTCTGTGCCACTACGCAAACCTTTTTCTTGCCCACCACCATGCAGCAGTGGCGCGATATCGATACGCTTATCTACTATTAATGCCCCAGCGCCCTGTGGACCATAAATCTTGTGCGATGAAATAGTCATGGCACTGACGTTTAAACCTGCAAAATCTACAGGAATTTTGCCTAATGCTTGCACAGCATCCGTGTGGAGATAAGCTTTATAACGTTTAGCAATTTCAGCAATTTTGCTTATATTCTGAATGACACCAGTTTCGTTATTAACCATCATGACTGATACTAAAGATGTTGGGCTGGCAGCTTGATTTTTCAATATAGATTCTAAATGTACTAAGTCTAGTAAACCATCACTATCCACACCAACAATTTTAGTTTTGTAGCCTAGCTTTTGCATGGCAAAGGTTGGGCGTGTCACGCATGGATGCTCAATACTGCTGACTACTATTTGACTGTTTGGCGAGTTGCCAGCAATCCCACTAATTGCAAAATTATTGGCTTCAGTCCCGCTTGCAGTAAATACTACTTGTGATGGATAAGCACCTACTGCATTAGCGACTTGTTCACGCGCTTGCTCCACAGCATCGCGCACCGTACGACCGTACGCATGACGACTGGTGGCATTGCCGTGTTGCATGGTCATAAATGGCAACATAGCATTTAATACGCGCTCATCTAGTGCGGTTGTGCTGTTGTTATCGAAATATACGTTGCTCATGTTTGGGGTCATAGCTGGGCTTATCATTAGCTCAGCGCTTCAACTGTGCACGCTTTACGTGGGGCAAACACAACTTGTTGAGATTGCTCACAACTTGTTTTTTTATTCAAGTTATTATTGGCACCACGTTGGTCACTGACCATATCTGCCAAAGAAATCCCTGATAAATACGTTAAAATTTTGCTGTTGAGCGATGCCCACAAATCATGTGTCATACAACGACCTTCATCGCCATGACAGTTTTCTTCACCACCACATTGTGTAGCATCAATCAGCTCATCTACCGCCGCAATAATGTGCGAAACGCTTATTTCATGCTGCGCTTTAGCCAACTGGTAACCGCCACCAGGGCCGCGAACACTTTTTACCAAACCTTGTTTACGTAAGCGGCTAAAAAGCTGCTCTAAGTAAGAGAGTGAAATAGCTTGGCGCTCACTGATACCGGCCAGCGTTACAGGTTTATCACTCTCGCTCATCGCGAGGTCTAGCATGGCAGTGACAGCAAATCGTCCTTTAGTGGTAAGTCTCATAATAAGTAATCTAGTTTAATAATGACCTAATTAAATTTAAAGCTATCTTATAATAACCTACTAGTTTAGTCAATTATTATTGAGGTTGGTCCAATGAATTTTTTATTCGCCTTAAGTGATTATTCAACCAATGATTTTTTTAATCGCGGCTTTTGTGTAGCAAAAGCTTCGCCCAAATCAATATCTGATTTTTCATCAATAAATTGTGCAAGCTGACTTTTTAGCGCTTGCATTTCTACATCCTGCTTAGCGGCATGGTCTAGCAACGAATGAATGGCTTTGTTGATTGGGTCGTTACTGTCATCACCGATTGCATAAGCAGAAAAACCAATTTTTTGTGCTGTTTCATCACGTTTTTTGGCTTTTTCTTCTTCTAAAATGCGTGCAGGAATACCCACCGCAGTGGCATTTACAGGCACATCTTTGACTACAACTGCATTAGAACCAATTTTTGCACCAGCACCAATGGTGATAGGCCCTAATACTTTTGCGCCTGCACCAATTACTACACCATTTTCTAGAGTGGGATGGCGTTTGCCTTTATTCCAAGAGGTTCCACCCAAAGTTACGCCATGATAAAGCGTACAGTCGTCACCAATAACAGCTGTTTCACCAATCACAACACCCATGCCGTGGTCGATAAACACCCTATAACCAATCGTGGCGCCAGGGTGAATTTCAATGCCAGTAAACCAGCGTGCTATATGTGAACTAAAGCGTGCAAGCCAATAAAAGCGTCCTTTCCATAACCAGTGTGACAGACGGTGCATCATCAGTGCGTGTACGCCTGGATAGGTAGTGAGTATTTCCCAATGCGTACGTGCGGCAGGGTCACGCTCAAATACGATTGAGATATCTTCTTTTATATGGTCAAACATATGGGTGATAACGCTACAAATAAATAGTAATTATGCCATAAATCACTATAGTTGACTAATTTGGTAGGGATTGTTTGAGTGTTGAAGAATAGATTATCAAGCTTATATATTATGGTTTTACGACAGGATGCTTAACTTAAGTACATATCGTAATGCCGAGTAGTAAGATGGTTTTTAATACAATACAATTTTTATCTATCATCAAAAATCTGGTTTTTTGTAAGAGGCCGCCCATGCCGAACAGTATTTTAATAATCATTAGTATATTGCAGACCTAATGAGCACGGCATTAGTGAAGGGGCATCTGCTTCTGTAAGAGGGTAAATAAATGACTACTAAATGGCTGCGTCGCCAGTTTCACCTGTTCTAATGCGTGTTACATGTTCTACTGAAGTGACAAATATTTTGCCATCGCCGATTTTTCCTGTGTGTGATGCTTTAATGATGGCTTCAATGGAAGCATCCAACATATCGTCGGCCACAATAAGTTCTAATTTAATTTTAGGTAAAAAATCAACTACATATTCAGCACCGCGATATAACTCTGTATGACCTTTTTGACGACCAAAACCTTTAACTTCAGTTACAGTTAAGCCTGTTACGCCAATTCCTGATAAAGTTTCGCGTACTTCATCTAACTTAAATGGTTTAATAATGGCTTCAATTCTTTTCATGGTGCGGTGTCCTTAGTTATGTTTTTAGTTGGTTCTCAAACTGATGAAAGTTTAATCGAATGATTAGATTCTACTACTAAAATCTAACTTGCAGGTGATTGGATAGCGCCTATCTTTACCAAAACCTCTTTGTGTGATTCTTACGCCTACCGGCGCTTGGCGGCGTTTGTATTCATTGCGGTCTATCAATTGAGTGACGCGTTTTACATCTGCCACGCTGTACCCTCGCCGAATAATCTCATCGCGGCTTAAATCCTCTTCTACATAGGCTTGCATGATGGCATCTAAAATGTCGTAGCTTGGCAGGCTGTCTTGGTCGGTTTGCCCAGCCCGCAGTTCGGCGCTAGGTGGTCGCGTGATAATGCGTTCTGGAATAATTTGCGAGATACTATTGCGGTATTGCGCGAGCTTATATACCAGCGTTTTGGGTACATCTTTCAATAACGAAAAACCGCCTGCCATATCGCCATATAGTGTTGAGTATCCCACCGCCATTTCGGATTTGTTACCGGTTGTAAGAACAATACTGCCAAATTTATTAGATAGTGCCATCAGTATCATGCCGCGAATACGTGCTTGTAGATTTTCTTCTGCAGTATCAAAAGGTAAGTTTTTAAATTCAGGTGATAGTGTTTCGCGAAATAACTCAAATAAGGCTTTAATTGGTAGCTCGCTATACTCTACATTGAC
>JAYVFU010000003.1:0-6584 GCA_043772865.1 Methylophilaceae bacterium | reverse complement strand
AACCACGTTTAATACCAAAATTATCGTTCAGTACTTTAGCGACTGGTGCTAAACCGTTAGTAGTACACGAAGCGGCTGAAACAATCGCTTCGCCTTTGTATGTATCATGATTAACGCCATAAACAAACATTGGCGTATCATCTTTTGATGGCGCTGATTGCACGACTTTTTTTGCGCCCGCATCGATATGTTTTTGGCAAGTATCTTCTGTTAAAAAGAAGCCCGTACATTCCACAATGATATCGGCACCTACTTCACCCCATTTAAGGTTAGCGGGGTCTTTTTCAGCAGTTAAACGTATGGTTTTACCGTTGACTACTAAATGGTTGTTTACTACTTGTACATCACCATTAAAACGGCCATGTACAGAATCGTGTTTAAGCATATAGGCAAGATAGTCTGGCTCTAACAAATCGTTAATTGCAACGACTTCAATATCTTTAAAATCTTTCATTGCGGCACGAAACACCATGCGCCCAATACGACCAAAACCGTTAATTCCTATCTTAATTGCCATGTTCACTCATCCCGAAATTTAATATTAATCTATTCTATAAAGCAAAAAGGGAGCCATTAAATGTGGCTCCCTTTTTTTATTTTAATCCCTTAATACAGGACTAAATATTATTACTTGAAGCATTAAAGTACTGATTTCACTGTAGCGACAACATTTTCAACTGTAAAGCCGAAGTGTTTCAACAATACGCCGCCAGGCGCAGATTCACCAAAAGTATCGATACCAACAACAGCACCTTCTAAACCTACATATTTACGCCAGAAGTCAGTGACACCCGCTTCAACTGCAACGCGCACAACGCCCGGAGTTAATACACTGTCTTTGTAAACTTTATCTTGACGATCAAATACGTTAGTTGATGGCATTGAAACCACGCGTACTTTAGTACCAGCAGCATTCAACTCGGCAGCTGCTTTTACAGCCAACTCAAGCTCAGAACCGTTAGCAATAATGATGACTTGCGCGCCTGCAACATCAGACAATACATAACCACCTTTGCGCATTAACGCAAATTGTGCAGCATCATGTTTCATACCTGCCACGTTTTGACGGCTTAATACTAAGCTTGAAGGACCATCTTTACGCTCAACGGCAGCTACCCAAGACACAGCTGTTTCTGTTGAGTTACCTGGACGCCATACATCCATATTTGGAATCAAACGTAAACCCGCTGTATTTTCAATAGGTTGGTGTGTTGGACCATCTTCACCTTGACCGATAGAGTCATGTGTTAATACAGCAATTGTGCGTTGTTTCATTAATGCAGCCATGCGCAATGCGCTTTTTGCATAATCAGAGAACATGTGGAATGTACCGCCGAAAGGAATCAACCCACCGTGCAATGCCATCCCGTTCATAATTGCAAACATACCGAATTCACGTACGCCGTATGAAATGTAGTTACCTGGTTTTTTAGCATCTACATGCACAAAGCTACTGCATGATGTTAAGTTTGAACCTGTTAAATCTGCAGAACCGCCTAAAAACTCAGGTAATAGCGGTGCGAGCGCACCAATCACGTTTTGTGATGCCTTACGTGTTGCAACGCCTTCGGCTTTTTCGTTGGTTGCAGCGATAATCTCATCCGTTGCTTCTTTCCAGTTAGCTGGCAATGTGCCAGACATACGACGCGTGTATTCAGCCGCCTCAGCAGGGAATGCGCTTGCGTATGCCGCAAATTTAGCATCCCATAAAGATTCAGCAGCAGCGCCTTTAGCCGTTGCATCCCAACCAGCATAAACATCTGCTGGAATGACAAATGGCTCATAATTCCAACCGATGTTTGCACGCGTAGCTGCAACTTCATCTAAACCTAATGCAGAACCGTGGCAATCGTGTGAACCAGATTTATTAGGTGAACCCATACCAATCACTGTTTTACAGCAGATTAATGATGGTTTGTCAGTCACCAATTTAGCAGCAGCAATGGCCGCACCAATAGCCGCAACATCATGACCATCTACTGATTGAACATGCCAGCCATATGATTCAAAACGTTTCGCTGTATCGTCTGTGTACCAACCTTCGATATGACCATCAATAGAAATACCATTGTCATCCCAAAAAGCTGTTAATTTGCCCAAGCCCCAAGTGCCAGCAAGTGCACAAGCTTCGTGAGAAACGCCTTCCATCATACAACCGTCGCCCAAGAACACGTAGGTTTGATGATCAACGATATCATGACCTGGTTTATTGAATTGGCTAGCCATCAGCTTTTCCGCCATTGCAAAACCAACACCGTTAGCAATACCTTGACCTAGCGGGCCTGTTGTAGTTTCAATACCAGGCGCATAACCGTATTCTGGGTGACCAGCACATTTTGAATGTAATTGACGGAATGTTTTGATTTCGTCCATGGGCAATGCGTAACCTGTCAGGTGAAGCAATGAATAAATTAACATTGAACCGTGACCGTTAGAAAGCACAAAACGGTCGCGATTTGACCAGTTTGGATTTTTTGGGTTATGGGTTAAGTGGTTATTCCAAAGTTCTTCTGCAATTTCTGCCATGCCCATAGGTGCGCCTGGGTGACCAGAATTAGCCTTCTGTACCGCGTCCATAGATAACGCACGGATGGCGTTGGCTAGGTCTTTACGTGTTGCCATTGATACTCTCCCTAAAAATTAACTTAATACTGACGGGCTTTGTTGCCAGCATCAACCAGATCAATGCTTAACCAAAACCTTATACGATATTGAATAGTGTGACTAAAAAACTAAACGTGAAAAGCAATCGTAAATAAACGAAACTTAACCACATTCTGCAAAACGTAAATTATTGCTTAAATAGCCCTTTTCAGCAAGATGGTATTGCTAAACAAGTGCTTATTTTGCTGTTTAAATGCTTTGAAGTTGACAGATTATTGAGTTGCTTTCTAACTAAGCTGAACTTTTAAATTGAAACCCACAAACAATAACCAAATTAAAATAACTCAATTTCACCTTCTTTTATATTTTCTTGCAACTTACCACTGATAATGAGTGCATCATAATTTGATACCTGATTGCGCCCATTATTCTTAGCATAGTATAAAGAGACATCTGCACGATCAATTAGCTGTGCAGGCGTATCGTAAGGCCTTACTTGGGTAAATCCAGCACTGATATTCACATTGCCTACTTGAGGAAATGAAAACTGACTCACTTTTTCTCTAAATCGATTTAACACATGTTCCATATCAGCAACCAACGTACATTCAAATACAGCAACAAATTCTTCCCCACCAAATCTAAACAGTAAATCTTTTTCTCTAAATGACTTAGTCATCAACTGTGAAAATAGCAGTAGCACCTCATCACCCATGAGATGTCCGAAATCATCATTGACTCGCTTAAAATGATCAATATCAAAAATAGCTAAAAAATAGTTTGTTTCAACCTGATCATTTTGTCTGTCATGCTGACTCAGCATGGCTGAAAATACTTTAGTAATTTTGGTTTCAAAGGTTTTTCGATTAAGTAAACCTGTGAGCGTGTCGTGCTCGTTATCGCTGATGAGTGAAGTAATATTTTGATAAATTTGTATCAGCAAACCCACCACTTCATGCATATTCTCCAACTCTTTAGGAGATTCCACAGCAATGATCGCTACAGGTTTATTGCGCAAATCTTGCACCGGAAAAAAGACCGTGTGATTGTGCTGTTGCTGATGAGTTTCTTGTACCACTTGGGTTTTAATACAGTTAAGTAGCGTATTTTTTAAATTGCTAGATATAACAGAATGCTCTTCTTTACCATGAGAGACGGTTAAAAAAATGCCTTTGTACGCATCGAGTACTCTATAAAAAATAGTGGCTTTACATAGCAGTAAATCAAAGATTGCTTGAGTAAATAATATTTCTAAAGCAGCGGCGTCGCGCTCTTTTGTAAGTTCAATTAACTTAGCTAATGTGTTTTTAGTAGATATCAAACCTGAAGTTGACCTTTACTTATAATAATTCATTAAAGTTAAGTACAGAAAAAACTATATATAACAATGAGTTATGAATTCCACTTAATACTACATCCAATACTGGCAATTTGTTCTCGTGGGCCTTTGCCAGTCTCGGCAATTAGCTGCATTGCTTTAAATAAATCACGCGTACTACCAATAGAAGTTTCTTTGCGCGATTCGTCGAATCTTCCTCTGTATTGTAGTTGCAAATTGGCATTAAAACCAAAAAAATCTGGAGTGCATATGGCATCATATGATTTTGCAATCGCCTGTGACTCATCTAGCACATATGGAAAGCTAAAATTAAAGTCGTGCGCTACATGCTGCATATGCTCGTAATTATCTGCCGGATAAGTTATTACGTCATTGGATGCAATAGCAATACTGTTAATCCCCAATATTTGAAGGGCAGCCACATCAGCCACTAAACGTGGACGAATTGCCTGCACATACGGGCAGTGGTTGCTGATAAACATGACCAACAAGCCATGCTCACCTCGGCTATTTTGTAAGCTATAACGCTTGCCATCTACTCCCAACAAGTCAAAATCGGGAGCTTGCCAACCAAAGTTGCATACGGGTGGATTTAAACTTGCCATCACTATTTCCTTTATTATTACACGCACACAACAGGTATTTTCATGGTTTAATCTCATCAAAAACCACCAAATACAAATTCATTAATTCAAATACTATCACTTTTAAATTTTCTTTATATCGCCATACTTATGTCAACCTCACGCTTTTATACGCCAGAAAATCTTGAACTAGGCATTATTACTGCATTGCCAAATAACGCTGCAGCTCATGCGAGTCGCGTACTGCGTTTAACGGTGGGTGATTATGCAACGCTATTTAATGGGGATGGCTATGATTACTTATGCGAATTAATGACTATTACAAAGTTTACAGTCACGGCTAAAGTCATTAAAAAAATGATAGTTGCTAGCGAATCCACACTGAATATTACCTTGCTACAAGCCATTTCTAGCGGCGATCGCATGGATTACACCATTCAAAAAGCCATTGAATTAGGCGTGAATAAAATACAGCCGATCAATAGCCAGCGTAGCGTTGTCAAGCTTACGGGAGAGCGCGCAGAAAAGCGTAAAGAACATTGGCAAAATGTGGTGATTTCAGCTTGTGAACAATCAGGTCGGGCAATCGTGCCTCAAGTGAATAGTCCAATAACGCTAGCGAACTGGCTGAGCCACAATCCGCCACAAGCAGTATCTACTCGCATCACACTATCACCAATCGCCACTCAAACTTTACAAGATTTACCAGCGCCAACTGGCGAAATTTACTTATTAATCGGTGCAGAGGGCGGATTAACGCAAGACGAGATTGATCTAGCTAGTTCGCAAGGATTTAAGCCTGTGCAACTAGGCAAGCGTATTTTACGCACAGAAACAGCAGCTTTAGCAGCAGTTTCTGCTATGCAAATTATTTGGGGTGATTTCTAAATGCAATAATTATTGTATTTAAAGCATTAAATAAATACTTAAGTTCAATTAAATAGAAAATTAACTATTTAATTTGCGAATAAAACACTTTTTTGAATATAATAATGTTTTATTAGCAAATAAAGGCTGGCTATGGCTATCGGTCAAATCATCCGCAAAAGACGTAAATCACTTGGCATCACGTTGCAAACACTTGCAAACCAAATAGCTGCAGATAGCGGTAATTTATCGCGTATTGAACGTGGTACGCAAGGCGTGACTGAAGTGATGCTTACAAAAATTTGTAGCGCCCTTAACTGCACGCCAGCTTATTTGTATAACCAAATCGAATACGCTCAAGCTATCACTGTAAAAAATGATAGCGCTAGCCCTTATTTAAAAGCGCAAGAGCAATCACAAGCTTATCGCGTTAAAGGCAGCGCAGCTTTATCAAGTAACCCTGTTACAGCAAAAGATTTTGTACACTGGTTTCGCTCTGCAACGCCTTATATACATGCGTTTGGTGGCCGCACTTTTGTGATTGCATTTGGTGGCGAAGTCGTCGATGACAAACAATTTATTGCGCTTTCGCATGATTTAAATTTGCTTGCCAGCCTAGAAGTGAGGCTGGTATTGGTACATGGGGCTAGGCCACAAATTGAGCAACGGCTAAAGCGTGCAAAACTTACGCCTAAGTTTGTCAACGGGTTGCGTGTAACAGATGATGACGCAATGGAAGCTGTAAAAGAAGCTAATGGCGTTATTCGTGTAGAAATTGAAGCACTGCTTTCTATGGGCTTAATTAATTCGCCAATGGCAGGCAGTGACATCCGTATTGCCAGCGGTAACTTTGTCACAGCAAAGCCAATGGGTGTGCGTGACGGTGTTGATTTACAGCATACGGGAGAAGTGCGTAAAGTAGACGCTGTCGGTATACAAAAACGCTTAGATGATGGCGAGCTAGTCATGTTGTCACCACTGGGTTATTCGCCTACGGGCGAAGCCTTTAATTTAAGTCTAGAAGATGTTGCGGTGAGTGCTGCCATTGCGTTAGATGCTGATAAGCTGATTTTCCTGATGGATAGTGCAGGTGTGACTAATTTACGTGGTGAGTTACTACGTGAAATGACAGCAGAAAAAGCCAGTAAATTACTCAACCACGTTAATAACAATACCGCGGGCATCATTAC
>JAYVFU010000002.1:0-6593 GCA_043772865.1 Methylophilaceae bacterium | reverse complement strand
CGCCTGTGGCTTCATAAACACTTGCACCAGTGGCGTAACCTTCGCAGATATAAATAATGCTTTGAGGCTTGCCTATAGAGTGATAGCACGATTTCTTTTTACCGTCTGTTAAGAATCGTTTACTACCATCAGCATTAATAAACTGTAATGATTGAATTTCACCATCAGCACGTAATGGCATAACAAGTGCATCGCCATATAGTTTAATGCCGTAAGCCTTCACGCCTTTTTTAGTTAAATAAGCGTGTTCTGTAATGGCTGTGGATTTATTCCATATCTCACTGGCGCGTTGTCTAGCATCGGCTTTAGTTTCTACGTTGTCAGCTTCACGCTGCAGCTTCATGGCCTCAATACGCGCCGCATTTGCTGAGCGTTCGGCTGTAGTCAATGGTCTACCAATATCAGCGCGCCAAGTGTGAGTTTCACTCGTTCGCCAGTCGCCGAAGCTGCCAGCGGCTATACCATCCGTGTGTAATACATACCAGCCCGCTTCATCAGTAGATTTGCCGTTGCTTGAATATCGGTGAATGTTACCGTCATCAATAACATTCAATGGTGGAGTGATTCCAGTTTGACTAATGGCGTTTATAAATTGTATGGATGTGTTCAATTAAGAACCCCCACTAATCCATATACACACACTAATACTACAAATAAATAAATTGCCGCTAAGCCTAGGCATCTATTCGCGTCAACAAGGCGACTGATGGATAGCTTTAACCGTCT
Source organism: Methylophilaceae bacterium (assembly GCA_043772865.1). Lineage (GTDB taxonomy): Bacteria > Pseudomonadota > Gammaproteobacteria > Burkholderiales > Methylophilaceae > JACMMS01. Next base: position 5,867 of record JAYVFU010000002.1, on the reverse strand, counting down.
GAATAAATTGATTAACTTTGATGGGGGTGGGGTATAATAAACTTCATTGGGAAGCTCTTTTACTGTGGTAGGTGAAGGGGCTTTTTTCATTTAAGACACCGCCTTACTTGCCGCCACTTTACTATCAATCCAAGCGTCAATGTCGCTTTCTAGCCAGCCTACTGAGCGCTCGCCAAGTGGAATGCTATTGGGGCATTTGCCAGCAGCCATCAGTGTATAAATAGTGCTACGACTTAAGCCAACCATACTTTTAAAGCCGTTTAAACGTTTAATAATCTTATTCATTTTTACCCTAACAATGATTAATTACAAATCACCATAGGTGGTATAAGTTTGTTTGTTAGCGTTTTTTAACGTGTCAGGAACTATCAATATTTAATAAATGCCCTTGCACATTTCTTCAACTAAGGTTTAAAATACAAAATCTGTAGTTGATATACTAAACAATAGTTAATGCAATAACCCAAACAAATACCACCTTGATAGAGTGCTTTAATCAAGATCAGGTAAACAGTGTTGACCGTCTAGTCTGATTCTTGACTTGGCAACAAGCCCGTTCAATTTTGCAGATTGAATGGGCTTTTCTTTTGGGTGAGATCAAAAGATTCTATTACATCATTAACCACAACATCTAGCTATCCAACACTATAAAACATCTACGTATTGGTTAAGCTATTATGCGACCATTCTGTTATACGCTTAATTAAGCTGTTTATAGTTAAATAAATTGGTAGAAAAAGCAAAAATTAGCGATAAAAACGAGTAAGAAACTTCAACTAATTGATTTATAATGAAATATATTTTATAAATAAATTGTAAATAATTAGTTAGCTATTCCCTAATAATGACAGTTAAAGGCACTTTTGAAGCCTGTGGGTACGTTTTAAATATTTTTTAAGCAACACGTTCTGCCGCTGTATGTTTTACTCAAATTTTTTGCGAAGTAGAATTTGTTAAGCCAGCTTTAAACTAACCACATTAGTTGAATTTAACAGCGCCTCCAGCCTATTTCCTAATTTATTCCATGCATTGCGCTTTTCTTCGGCATAATCATCAAGCAAATAAACTCGGTCAACTTTACTTCCGATGACATGATTTTGACAAAGGTTAATCACATCTCTAGGAACTTTTAATTGTTGCATCATTGTTGCGCCTGTTCTGCGTAAATCATGTGGCGTCCACTCTTCATCTTCACTCAGTACAAGACTGTTATTTTCAACGCGCCCTAACAGCTTTTTACTACGCTGCTTAAATTGCACCTGTCTATCACCTATCTGCTTACTAGCGGATTTTACGCAAACATGGCCATCTTTAAAAATTGCAGGAAAAGCCCATACGGTATTGCCTGTTAATACTTGCAATTGCTTAAATTGATCTAAAGAAAAATCAGATAAGTAAACAAGTTGATCCGTTTTGGCGCCCTGTTCACCTTTAGTATTAGCGGCTGGAATAAACCAAGTACGAGCTTGAAAATCTACATGTTTCCATTCAGTCATCAACAACTCACCAATGCGGCAGATAGTGCTTAAGCATAACCACATGGCAATTTGTACTTCTTTTTTAATCGGGCGTTCAACGCCGTATTTGGTAGGGGCATCCAAATAAAATTTCGCGGCACTGTCAAAAATAAACTTTAACTTTTTAATTTCATCAATACTCAACAGACGCTTGCGTTCTTTGGTATAGCCTTTTGGCACTAACTTCTTTATTTCGACCAATGCCGATGGATTGCCGTCAATCAATAGCGCTCGCCACGGTTTACGCTTTTCAGCCCACCGCAACATTTGACCAATGTCTTTTGATAGTTCTACAGCCGTAGCAACCGTACCACCTAAAATAATCTTGCGGTATAAATCACGCAAATCATGTTCAGTTAAATCTCTAACGTAAACTTTACCTAATGATGGCAACGCATGTTTATTAAACGATTGTGAAATGTATTTGTTTTGATCTGATCGACTAACGCCATCTTTAATCCAAGCGTCATATAAATCTTGAAAGGTTAGGTTTTTGGCGCGTTCTATTTCAGCATCAATAAGTTTTTGCTTTTCACTGGCAATAATTGCATCATTTTCATTCTGCTTTACTATTTTATCAGCCAATTTTTTAGCGCGAGGATCTATACCCGCCTTAATAAACTCACGGGCATCATCTCTAACCTTACGAATGTTTGCCATGTTGTCTTGTGGATATATGCCGCAATAATGCCAGCAAACCTTTCCATTCAACTTAAACGCATATCTAAATGGCACAGTAACTGCATTACTATTAGTCACCCTAACCTCACCAGTCAATCCACCACCATCACTAATGCTGTCACCCTTCCACATAATGGTGATAGATTTAAGCTCTAACGCAGTCCAGTTATTGCCTTTTCCTGCTGATGGATACCTATTCATAAAAACCTCAAATAATCACAAATTAAAATCCTATGGGTAAACCCATGGGTAAACCGTAAATTCGCTCTTATTGTAACGTAATAGTCCACACTGGACACTAATCACTAACAGTAATATGATTTATATGCATGAATAATATAGATTATTTAATTAAATGATGTATTAAAACGTCCAGTACGATATTTTAATGTTTTTGATAAAATTAGGATTTAACTGGCTACGAACCAAGGGGTAAGGAGTTCGAATCTCTTCGGGCGCACCATATAAAACAAAGGCTTACAGTTTAATCTCTGTAAGCCTTTTGTATTTTTCAGTACAGACATCCTAATGTCGTCTCAAAAAATTGCCTTACATTTCATATATTCCAATAAGTGGCAAGATTATATCAGCCTGACCCAGGCTAACACTTAACAGTATCTTGCATACCTCGCATCATATTGTTAACCATAGTAGTTAACTCGTAGATCATTGATAAAAATGGAATAATTTATTTTTCTGTCAGCTTAATGTTGATTGCTCAAACTGCAATTATACAAAGGCTATGTTTAATAGTACCTATTAGAAATCACAGATATCATTAATTCATTACATACATTATTTGAATGTAATTTTGCTGACAAATAGTTTTTAGGGTTGATAGGTTCTATCTAATGAATTCGAAATCAATTTATCAGATTCCAAAATTCTGCCAGAGTCCTACTTTTATGAAAATAAAAAAACCTACACAAAAAAACCCATTTAATATAATTTTGACTATAATAATGTTTGTGATAGAGAACTTAGATAATGACTCTTTAGTAACCATTAAATGGTGACTGTGAAGAAATAGATGATGCTGCGTGTATCTAAAATTTTAGGAATTCAAAAATTTATAAATATAGTTAATTTGTTGAAGGGTAATAAAATTGAACCACATCACATTTGATATGCAAAGCTTGGGGCAAACTTTAGATAAGTTAACTGAAGGTGAATTAAACACTCTTAATTTTGGTGTAATAGGGTTTGATAAAGAAGGTTTGGTTAAAGTTTATAATGCGTATGAATCAAAAGTTGCAGGGCTTTCACTTGAAAGTGTAATTGATTCAGATTTATTTAACAACGTCGCGCCCTGTATGAATAACTTTATGGTGGCTCAAAAATTTGAGGATGCATTAGAGTCGTCATCACAATTAGATCACATTATGGATTATGTTTTAACCTTAAAAATGAAACCAACGCGTGTTAAATTGCGATTATTGAGTAATCCTCAATTGCTCTATAGTTACGTTGTTATTCTCAGATCTTAGTGACATTATAAAGTATGTGTGATGACTTAAAATCTGAATACGAAGCATTATTGCAATTTTTGTACATGGCACCTGTAGGACTCGTGCAAATGAAAAGTGATGGCGAAATTGTAATGATTAACCCACTTTCAGCTCAGCTACTTCTGCCTATTTCACCAGATGCAGATCTTTCAAATCTATTTATGATCTTAGAAAGTATTGCACCTGAGTTGAAAAGTATGTGTGATAGCTTTACTAAGAAAAGGGGCCAAATTTGTGATTCCTTACGGGTTCATTTGACTGCAGGTATTCCAGGGAAAGAAGATCCAAAAATACTTGCATTTAGCCTTCTTAAACTTGATATTAACCGCATCATGGCCGTAATTTCTGACATAAGTTTACTAGTCAAAAGAGAAAAGCAACTCCAACACAATGAGGCTTGGTTTAATGCAATTTTTAGTGGTGTAACAGAGTATGCACTTGTTAGCCTTGATAGTAATGGGATTATTGAAAACTGGAATGTCAGTCTAGAACGATTGGGTAAATATAGTGGAAACGACGTTGAACAAAAGCCTTACTCTATATTTTTTCCTAAAGAATCAACAGATCAAGATCGTTTAAAAGACCGCCTAGCAGAAGCCGATGAAAACGGTTGGAGTTTATTTGAGAGTTGGTGCTTAAAAAGTGATGGTACGCGATTTTGGGGCAGTAGCATTATTTCACCTCTAGAAAACTCACTTCATGAACATTTTAATCCACCTAGATATTCTCTAATTATTAGAGATATCACTGAAAAGCGTAATTCAACTGAAGAGCTTATTAAGGCAAGTTTTAATGACCATCTCACAGGTATTTCTAATCGTCGAGCATTTTTCGATGTTGCAGGAATTGAATTTGAGCGCTGTAAAAAGAGACCTCGGCCCTTATCATTGTTATCTATTGATGCAGATCACTTTAAAAAGGTAAACGACACTTTTGGACACGCAACAGGTGACGAGGTACTTAAGCATTTAGCTAAAATATTACAGGACTGTGTCAGGGAAATGGATTTAGTCGCAAGACTAGGCGGCGAAGAATTTAGTGCGCTATTACCATCTACTGATATGCAAGGCGCAATAAAAATTGCTGAAAGAATTAGAAGTTCAATTGCTGAATCACTACTGGAAGTGAATGGTCAGAAAATTCGTTATACAGTGAGTATTGGTGTAAGTACCGTCAATGAAAATGTTACAGGTATTGATATGTTACTAAAAATTGCTGACGAAGCACTTTATGCTTCTAAACATGGTGGAAGAAACCGAGTGACAGCTATTCATCCTCAATAAGGTGAACATTGGTAAACATTAAGTTTAAACATCTATAGACCAATCCCCTAGTTTACCTAAGTTATTGGTCACCAAAGATGAACCAATTTTTATTGATTTTGGAATCTCATGAGATAGTAAAACCTTATTAATGTGTGCTTTCAAGCTAGCAAGTGTTTTAAATTCATCTGTATTATCATTAAGTACAATAAAAGCTTTTAGTCGATTGCCTTCTTCAGGATTCATCAATCTAACGCTGGCATTTTTTATTCCAGGATGCTTTTTGAGTACATCTCGAACATAATGCAACGAAACATTAACCCCTCCAATTTGAACAAAGTTATCTTTACGGCCGTGGATGGTAAAACTATTTTTTGATACCCATTGCATACGGTCTTGCAAATCAACTGTAAATAATTGCCCATTATGGCTAACGCGTTGAAGTTGGGAGTCTAGCGATTGTTTTTCCCAAAAAGGAAATAGCGAATAAACATCAGAGGGATGTTGTCGCCAGCCTATGCCGGCGGTTTCACAAGCGCCATATACTTCATAAAATACAGACAGCCCGCGATTTAACAAGCTGATACCAACTTGTTCTGGACATGGTCCAGTTGAATTTACACCTATAATATCCTCTGAAAATTCAACTCCAGCTTCTTCAATATATTTCCAAAATTCTGGAAAGCCCAATACAAGATCTCCAGGTACCATCATGGATGAAAGCGCATTAGGTGATAGCCCTCTTACATCAATACTTTCAATAACAGGGCTTAAATGTCGCGGTAACAATATGCTGAAGATAAAGCCATAAATATGATGAGAAGGAACCGCACAAAGAATACGTTGACGTCCTGTCATTAATCCAGCGATAAATTGAGCTTCTTCCTCAAGGATTTCCA
>JAYVFU010000001.1:0-6645 GCA_043772865.1 Methylophilaceae bacterium | reverse complement strand
GTTTGAAATGACCACGCAAAGCTGGATTGAGCTTGTGCTGTCCTTACCCATTGTTTTATGGGCAGGATGGCCATTCTTTGTGCGCGGATTTCAATCTGTTTTTAATCGCAGCCCGAATATGTGGACATTGATAGGTTTGGGTACGTCAGCCGCATTTATTTATAGCATTGTTGCTACTGTGATACCAAATGTGTTCCCTGCATCGTTTATGGCAATGGGTCGTGTATCTGTTTACTTTGAAGCAGCCGCTATGATTATTTCACTCACCTTACTTGGTCAAATTTTAGAACTCAAAGCACGTTCACAAACTTCTGCGGCTATTAAATCTTTACTTGGTTTATCCCCTAAAACAGCACGCAGGATCAATGCAGACGGCGTAGAAGAGGATGTGCCACTCACTCATGTACATGTGGGTGACCTGTTACGCATCCGCCCAGGGGAAAAAGTGCCAGTAGATGGCGTGGTGACCGAAGGCAGTAGCGCAGTAGATGAATCCATGCTGACAGGTGAACCTATGCCGGTGACTAAAAGTATTGGCGATAAACTGATTGGCGCAACTTTAAACACTAATGGCGCCATGGCCATGCGTTCAGAAAAAATAGGTTCGCAAACGGTGTTGGCCAGCATTGTACAAATGGTATTAGAGGCGCAACGCTCTAAAGCACCCATGCAACGCATGGCTGACCAAGTAGCGGGCTATTTTGTAGTCACCGTTGTGAGTATTGCGTTAATTACTTTCTTTGTTTGGGGATTTTTTGGGCCAGAACCTAGTTGGGTATTTGGTCTAATCAACGCAGTTGCGGTACTCATTATTGCTTGCCCTTGTGCATTAGGCTTGGCAACACCAATGTCTATCATGGTTGCTACGGGTAAAGCTGCAACACAAGGTGTGTTATTCCGCGACGCAGCTGCCATTGAAAATTTCTGCAAAGTGGATACCTTAATTGTAGACAAAACTGGTACGTTAACCGAGGGTAAACCGCGCTTTAATCAAGCTGTAGCATATTCAGGTTATACCGAAGACGAAGTCTTACGTTTAGCGGCTAGCCTTGACCAGGGTAGTGAACATCCATTGGCAGATGCGATTGTGAAAGCAGCGCGTGAAAAGGGTCTGACAATTGATAAAGTCAATAACTTTGAGTCCAACACAGGTATTGGCGTGCGCGGTGATGTGAATGGCAAACAGTTGGCACTAGGTAATACTGCGTTGATGGCTCAGCTCAATATCCTAGTAGAGCCATTAAAACAGCAAGCGGAAGAATTGCGAGCTACGGGCACTAGTGTGATGTATTTAGCAGTTGATGGTCTGCTAGGGGGCATACTATCAGTATCAGACCCAATTAAAGAAAGCGCAGCCGAAGCATTAATTACCTTAAAAGCATCAGGCATGCGCGTGATTATGGCGACAGGCGATGGCCAGCTTACTGCAAAATCAGTAGCTGCCAAGTTAGGCATTGATGAATTTTACGGTGAGGTTAAACCTGCTGATAAATTAGCCTTAGTGGATAAGCTGCAACGCGAGGGCAAAATTGTGGCAATGGCCGGAGATGGTATTAACGATGCGCCTGCACTCGCTAAAGCAAATGTGGGTATTGCAATGGGCACTGGTACAGATGTGGCTATGAATAGTGCACAAGTAACGCTCGTGAAAGGTGATTTGCGTGGAATAGCTCATGCAAGAGAAATATCAGAACAAACTATTAAAAATATGAAACAAAATCTCGGCTTTGCATTAGTGTATAACGGCCTTGGTGTGCCGCTAGCGGCTGGCGTACTTTACCCATTTACGGGATGGTTGCTCTCGCCCATGTTTGCAGCATTAGCAATGAGCTTAAGCTCGTTTTCTGTCATTACCAATGCGCTGCGATTGAAAAGCGCTAATAGAAAACGTGTTTTAAAGTAACATTTGTTCCTATAAGTACTTTTACAGTTAGCTAGAGTATTAAAATAAAATTTTAGATTGCTTTAATTCATCTGTCATTTCATAATACATCCTATCCCCGAGTATAGGATAAACTATGAGCACTCATTCATCACATCCCGATATTATCAAACGGCTCAAACGCGCAGAAGGTCATCTTAAAAGCATTATTACAATGCTTGAGGATGAGCGTGGTTGTTTAGATGTAGCACAACAACTTCAAGCCGTTGAAAGTGCTATTTGTAGTGCTAAAAAAGTACTAGTGCACGATCATATAGACCACTGTCTTGAGCACGCCGTTCGACACAGTACCCAAAGTGCTGATGAAACTATTAAAGAATTCAAAGCAATCACTAAATACCTTTAAGGACTTTCATGTTGGATTTTTCCGCTTTATTACAACAAGGGGCCAGTAACGCCTGGCTCTTTATCCCCAGTGCTATTTTATTAGGTGCTTTGCATGGCCTTGAACCAGGGCATTCTAAAACCATGATGGCAGCCTTTATCATTGCTGTGCGCGGGACTATTTCTCAAGCTATTTTATTGGGGCTATGTGCCACCTTATCTCATACTGCTGTTGTATGGGTAATTGCATTAGGTGGAATGTATTTCGGTCAAAAGTGGGGTGCAGAGTCTAGCGAGCCATACTTACAAATTGCTTCAGCGCTTATGATTATAGGGGTTGCACTATGGATGGTGAGGCAGACTTGGAAGCAAGGTAAAGTGGCTGAGCAAGACCATGAGCACAGCCATGATGAAGTGAAACATATTGATACTGGTCATGGCGTAGTAAAGCTTGAAGTATTTGAAGATGGTGTTCCGCCACATTTCCGCTTATATCAAGAGAGTAAAAATGCTCATATTTGGGAGGCTAATCAAGTAAAAGTCTTGACACAAAGACCTGATGGTACAAGTCAAACTTTTAATTTTGTACAGCGTGATGGCTTTGTAGAATCTGAACAAGAGATACCTGAACCTCATGAGTTTGTAGCGCGCTTAAGTTTAGGTCATGAACATCATAGTCACGATTATGATGTAGATTTCACTGAGCATCACCACCATCATTCGACTTCTAATGATGGTTTAGATGTGTCTACACCCGGTTATCAAGACCCACATGAGCTTGCTCATGCTAATGATATAAAGAAACGTTTTGCAAACCGAGAAGTCACCACATCACAAATTGTCATGTTTGGACTGACAGGGGGACTCATCCCATGCCCCGCATCAATAACTATATTGCTACTTTGTTTACAACTTAAAAAAATCGCATTAGGCGCAACCCTAGTGTTGTCTTTCAGTATTGGCTTGGCATTAACGATGGTGTTTTCTGGAGTAATAGCGGCATTGAGTATTAAACATATTACAAAGAAATGGAGTGGCTTTGGTGAGTTAGCTCGTAAGGCACCTTATTTTTCTAGTGGGCTTATTCTAATTGTTGGTATATATGTGGGTTACGAAGGCATACATGCACTTAATATAACAAATTAAATGTACTAAAGCCCAGCGGCTGACACCCATAATATTAAGTGTCAGTTTAAGGCTGATATTAAAAAACTAACTCTCTAAAATTATTGAATTATTTCAACGTATGGGTTCATTGATGTCATTACAACTGCACCAAAAATAGTAGAAAAAGCATTATCTGATGCATCTCTGCCTGTGCCTATTCTCACTAAATCTTCTACTGGCGACATTTGTGTAGGATCAAATAAAATCCAGCGTTTACCCAAGTAGGCTTCGAATATTGCATGGTAGTCGGTAGGTGGATCCTCAAATTTTGCGTAACCTGTTACAAAACGTGCAGGAATATTTAATGCTCGGCAAAACGATATACCCAAATGCGCAAAATCACGACAAACACCCTTGCGCAAATCCAGCACATGTTGGGTAGTTGTGAGTGAATTAGTGTGACCAATTTCATACTTGATGTTATCTCTAATCCATTGACATATGGCCTCAACCCGCTGAAAACCGCGTGGTACTTGACCAAATGTGCTATTAGCAAGTGATGTCAATGTATCAGATTCACAATAACGACTAGACCAAATATAGGGAATAATATCAATAGGCAACTCATTAATTGTCATTTCTTGTTCATACCCTGTTGGTAATGGGTAATTAACCTGCACCGTCGCTACATATTTAACGCTAAACGTTCCAGGTGGTGAAGTCATTTTGGCTAGCCTATTTTGACCTGTGTGCCCTAAACCATAGGTCATTGCGCAAAATGGATTAATGATGACGTTTTCAGTCTCAATATTCTGCCAAGGATGATAAGCCGCTTGAATATTAAAAACATAATCTGAATTTTCCTGCGACTGATAAATTAATTCAGATTGAATATATATTTTCTTCATTTAAATTTCCGTATAAATTTTTAATGGTGTTAACAAAGTTTTGCATTGAATTTCAACCAGTTTTAATGAATTGAAATAAAAAATAGATTTTTAATTACCGCGCTAATTTATCAAATTTAAAAAATCACCAAAGTCCATTATGTCTTAAATTTATGTCGGATTATGCTGACATACCATTGCTTAATCGCTCGTTAAATACATCGCGCAGTAACGGTGGCAATGATTTAATAGCAAGTGCATGTTGTAATGTTTGAGAATTGCCTTCTTGCAGCTTTTGTAAGCCTAACGCACTACGTATACTAATACTTTGGGGATCGCGCTCAATAAGCGTAATTTGATCTTCAGCCCCTACCATGCCTTCAGTGATTACTTTGAGATAAAAACCACAACGTCCACTGTATAAAAATTTATTAAGGATATCTGGCTTGCCAACTTTATGTCCAAACTTAAAACATGGCGTTCTTGGCATGGTTACTTGTACTATGCTGTCACCAATCGCTAACATGTCACCAATGTAAGTATTTTCCTCATTTAAGCCGGTGGTAGTGAAATTTTCACCAAATGTACCATAAGGTAAATATGCCTTATCTAATACTTGCTTCCAGTATGCATAATGCTCTAAGGGGTAACAGTAAGCTGCCTGAAATTCGCCGCCATGTACCGCTAAATCAGCTTGCCCATCACCAGTTAAATTGTTTTTACCTAACCAAATGCGCCCAATTTGTGGAGTTTTGTTAATGCCAGTCAACACATTGATTTTTTTAATGCTGATCATTTCAGGCATGGCTATATTGACTGATATAAGTTTCATGATTGTATTATCCAAAATAAAGCCACATTAAAACGCAAATAATAAGGTTTGACTATGCGTCATGTTGCTTATAAACGGCTATGGTAAATGGTTATGGTAAGATTTATCCCTATTTAAATTGATCACCCTTAGGAATTGTAGATGCAAATTTCTGCCAATGTCTCAACCATCGCTGGCGCTATCCAACTGGCAGTAGCACCAGTGTTTCTATTATCTGGTATTGGTGCTTTATTGGCAGTGATGGCCAACCGCTTATCGCGTGTTGTAGATAGGTTTCGTGTACTCAGTGAAACTGAAAATATGTTGCACTTTGAGAAAGACAGAGAAATGGATGTGCTGTTACAACGCTCACGCTGGGTGCATTGGGCGATTAGTTTAAGCGCTATTTCAGAATTGTTAATTTGTATCGTGGTTGCCGCTTTATTTATTGGATCTGAATTAAAGTCTGACCCCTCGCGTGTAATTTCTCTGTTATTTATTGCAGCAATGCTGACACTTATTATTGGTTTACTGTGTTTTTTACGTGAAATTTTTCTATCGACCGACACGATTAAAAAAACAGCTCCTAAAAATAGGGACTTAAAACGTGAAGTGAAATATTGATGTTAACTCAGCACATAAAATTCAAAGTTTACATCACACTCAATTCAACTTTTATTTGATTTAAATAAGTTTTCTCATTATAATCGCGCGCTTGCAGTAATGGCTGCATATGTGGTTATGCCATATCAATATTAAGAGTACCTTGCCTTACAGCCCGCATAGCTGAAGGCTTTAACCCAAAAGGAGCATTCATGCGACATTATGAAGTAGTTTTTATCGTTCATCCGGACCAAAGCGAGCAAGTACCTGCGATGATAGAACGTTATCGCGCACTTGTAACCACTGATGGCGGTGCGATTCACCGTCTAGAAGATTGGGGCCGTCGTCAGTTGGCTTACCCAATTCAAAAAATTCACAAAGCTCATTATGTGTTAATGAACATTGAGTGCACATTAGAAGCCTTAGCTGAACTTGAGCACGCATTTAAGTTTAATGATGCGGTATTACGTCATTTAACAATTTCTACTAAAACGGCGGTTTCTGCTCCATCACCTATGATGAAAGAAGAAAAGTCTAAATCAGTGTTAGGTCGCGATGAAGCTGCTAAACCAGCACCAGTAGCCGCGCCAACTCAGGTAGCTGCAGCTTAAGTAATGAACAAATTAGTGTTGGGCGGCGTGGTGGCGAGTATTGAACCCTTGCGCTACACACCAGCAGGCATACCGTTGTTAAGTTTTGTGATACAGCATGTTTCAGACCAAATCGAAGGTGGAATGAAACGTAAAGTAGAATGTGAAGTAAATGCAGTTGCCTTAGGTAGCATTGCATTGAAAGCTTTAAACCTAGGCGCTTCTGTTGAAGCAACAGGTTTTTTAGCTAAACGTAGTCTTAAAAGCACACAACTGGTCATGCATATTAACGAAATATCACTCAATTAGATTGAGCAAAAATTAGGAGTTTATAATGGCTAGAGATATGTACAAACGTCGCCGCTACTGTCGTTTTTCGGC